>JASEGV010000083.1 GCA_030017895.1 Bacteroidota bacterium
CGATAATGTTTTAATTGTTGGGAAGCAAAGTAAAAATATTGCAACATTTGATGAAAGCATACCTGAAGATTTTTCACTACATCAAAATTATCCCAACCCATTCAATCCTTCAACTACGATCAAGTACGGTTTACCAGAACAAGCATATGTGACTCTGACAGTCCATAACACGCTTGGTCAACAGGTTGCAACATTGGTAAACGGACAACAGAAGGAAGGATATCATGAGGTAGTCTTCAGCAATCCAAACTTGCCAAGCGGTGTGTACTTCTATAGATTACAAGCAGGAACTTACTCGGATACAAAAAAATTGCTACTCATCAAATAGGTTGTTAACATTATAGTAACTCCTAGTAGCAAGAAGCCGGTCCCGATCCCGTCCCGAATACATTCGGGATCGGGACGGGATCCGGCTTTTTTAATTTACTTAGATGGTACGATAGACCCGCCCGAACGACAGGGGCGGGCTGGCTTCAGTCTGTCGAGAAAACTTAGTATTTCGAGGTTGACTAATAAGTTCTCTCGTTACTCGATTTCTACTAAATCGAACTCGAGAACCTGCTTATCTTGCCGGTTTTCGAGTGTTCGCAAAGCGAACGTATCGAGAAAACAGACTTTTTGGTCAGCCTCTACTTTTGGAAAAGACTTTAAAAGATGTGTTTTTTCTTCTACCTTGTTTATAAATTCGGTTGCAACGCTAATGGACCACTCACTTTTTAAGTAACTGGATATGAATAAAAATTTATTTTCTGCTTTTTTTTGACCAACTATTTCTTTATCCATTCTCGAGCTTGAGAAATTACTGTGTTATTTCCGGTTAAATTAGCGGCGTGTTCCGAATCTTCCCACGCTAATTCCAATTCTTTTTTCTGTTCATCAGTAAAGAGATCCCAAAAGTCGACTCCTTTTTTCTGCAGAAGAAAAGACTTTAACAACTCATACACCTGAGATAAAGCCTTCTCATTTTCGATTTCATCGATCAAAGAATGAAAATTTGATTTTATTTCGTTGATAGACATATAAACCTCTTTTTGTAAATTTACTACATTCGTTAACAATCTCAAAACCGCCCGTATTCGGAACATTTTAGTTTATTTTCGAATAAATTGGATAGTGAGAAAATGTATCGTACCTTCCTACTGGTGCGATAGATTTTAAGTCTGTCGAGAAAGCAAAGAACTTTCGCTATTCTTTATCGTTATGCTATCCTTATTCCATTTGTCATAGCTTCGTAAGGAATCAAGTTTTGCTCATAAAAATCTTTCGGATCGTAGGTAAGGGGAGAGATGCGAAGGTCAATATGTGGTTTATTGGATAGAAGTCGGAATTTATTGTTAATCCTTCGCGTCTTTGCTTTTGTTGCGGTTAAGTTGCTTGTTTTTTATTAACCGCAGAGTCGTCCCCCCTGCCTCTCCCCCGATGGTCATAATCGGCGGACAGGAAGGAGGCGCTCAGTTGGCAAAGTGTTTTTTTTATTTGTAACTCATGCGAAAAAGACCCGCGCTAAACCTTAATGAACCTTCGATTCGAATAGGGGGTTGTTTATTTCTCAAGATTGAATTAAATTAAAATTGATAAAAAATTTATAAGGATAATAAACAATGAATACAACCTTTAACTCAATCGTGGAGAATGTTCTGAAACTTTCTCTTGATGAGAAAGAAGAACTTCAAGCTCTTCTGATGAAATACGTCCTGGAAGCAAGGCGAGAAGAGATTCATCAAAAATATCTTTACTCAAAAAAACAACTCCAACATGGCATCCTAAAGTTTTCGGACAAAATTGAAGATTTACGTAAAGAACTTGAATAATGATGAAAGTATCTTTCGACCCTGCCTTTAAGAGAGCTTTCCGAAAGCGAATTGCTGCTTCTGAAAAACTGAAGCAACATTTTTTTGAACTATTAAACATATTCATGATTGACCCTTTCGATGCAAAGCTCCGAACTCACAAGCTTTCTGGTAAACTTGATGGGCTTTATAGCTTTCGGGTTGACTATGACGTACGAGTTGTTTTTTACTTTGCAGATAAAGATAAAATCGTCTTTTTAGATATCGGTACACACGATGAAGTGTATTAATATCAGATCGATCTACACCTCGTAGCCGAGCCCTAAAAAATTAGGCTTTTTTTGTTAGATAGAAGTCGGAATTTATTGTTAATCCTTTGCGTCTTTGCTTTCGTTGCGGTTAAGTTGCTTGTTCTTTATTAAACGCAGAGTCGGCCCCCCGCCTCTCCCCCGATGGTCATAATCGGCGGACAGGAAGGAGGCGCTCAGTTGGCAAAATGATATAGTAACTTGTTATAAAATAAACCTACACACTCATCAATAAATTTCTAAATACTTATCCAACTCCCACTGTGTAACTTGAAGCCGGAACTCGTCCCATTCTTTCATCTTGGCATCAAGATATTTGTTAAATGTATGATCGCCTAAAGTTTCGCGGGCGATATCATTTTTCTCCATCTCTTTTATCGCTTCAAGCAGCGAGTGGGGCAGAGTTGAAATTCCCAACGAATTCAATTTCTCTTCATCAAAATGATAAACATCTTCTTCAACCGCTTGTGCAGGTACGAGCTTATTTTTAATTCCATCCAAACCGGCTTTTAACATTACTGCAAATGCTAAATAAATATTGCTTGATGGGTCAGGACATCGCAGCTCAATTCGTGTTGACTTGATTTTGCCCGCCGAGTACTGTGGTATGCGAATTAATGCTGAGCGATTAGTGCGTGCCCAACAGATATAAACAGGCGCCTCGTAACCGGGAACAAGTCGTTTGTATGAATTTACAGTCGGCGATAAAACTGCCGAAAGTCCTTTAATGTTTTTCATCAAGCCAGCTATAAAACTATAGGCAATTTTTGAAAGCTTGTACTTATCTTTCTCGTCATAAAAAAGATTTTCTCCGGATTTTAAATCGAACAAACTTTGATGCACGTGCATCCCTGAACCAGCCATTCCCATCATTGGTTTGGGCATAAAGGTAACATACAAATCGTGTTTTTGAGCCACGGCTTTTAAAACGAATCGTAATGTTGAAGCAGCATCGGCAGTTTTGAGAGCCGTGCCGTAACGGAAATCGATTTCGTGTTGTGCGGGTGCGCATTCATGATGCGAAGCTTCAACTTCAATTCCGAATTGCTCAAGCGCTACCACCATATCGCGGCGGATGTTGTATGCCTGATCGGTAGTTAAATCGAAATATCCGGCGCTGTCGTGCGGCAGAGCTTGTAAACCGTTTTCTCTTTTAAATAAAAAGAATTCAAGCTCAGGACCGGTATTAAATTCGTATCCCATTGCTGTAGCTTCGGCAATTACTTTCTTTAAAATATATCGTGGATCGCTTTCGAAGGGAGTTCCATCAGGATTAAAAACATCGCATATAAAACGTGCAGTGTTTCCATCGGGTGAGTTCAGCCAAGGGATTACTGCATAGGTATCGATGTCCGGCTTCAGGAACATATCGCTCTCGTGTATTCGTGCAAATCCTTCGATCGAAGAACCGTCGAACCAAGTCCCGTATTGAAAAGAATCGCCAAGATGTTTAACAGGAATCGTCAAGCTCTTGATTATACCATATAAATCAGTAAACTGTAATTGTATAAATTTTACATTATCTTTTTCTAATTTCTCAAAAATATCTTTATACATCTTAAAAAGTCCTTTCTTTTTGTAGTAAATATATAAATAAGATTGTCTTTTGCAAAATTTATGAAACATAGTTTGCCGGACTGCCGTAAATGTTTGTAAAATTCACAAGTTTTTATTATATACACAACGTATCAAAAACTATCTTAATTCATTATGAAAGGGAATATTTATGAAATTTCTCAAACTTGCAATTATCATTTTGATGTTCATTTTTATTAATCAAATTATGTATTCAAAAGATTTAGGAATCAAGAAGAAGGTTTTAAAAAACGGTTTAGAAATTTTAGTAGCCGAAAACAGTGCAGTGCCGTTAATTACGGTAGAGATTTGTGTGAAGAACGGTGCGTTTGCTGAACCACCAGAGTACAGCGGATTATCTCATCTTTATGAGCACATGTTTTTCAAAGCGAACGAGAAGCTTCCCAATCAGGAAGCATTTTTGGAACGGGGACGCGAGTTAGGTATGGTATGGAACGGAACTACCGGCAACGAGCGGGTTAATTATTTTTTCACTTGTCCGAAAACAAATTTGGAAGAAGCAATTGAATATATGCGCGATGCAACTATGTATCCGCTGTTTGACCAGACGGAGCTTGAAAAAGAGCGACCTGTGGTGATTGGTGAATATGATCGAGCCGAATCTCAACCGCCGTATCATCTTTTTGTGGCGTTGAATAAAAAAACGTGGGGCGAATATTACAACCGGAAAAATGCAATTGGTGAACGTTCAACACTACTTGCCGCAACGCAAGAACAAATGAAAACAATCCAAAAGAAATTCTACATTCCTAACAATTCCTCGTTGTTGATAGCGGGGGATGTGAAAGCCGAAGAAGTATATAAACTTGTTGAAAAATATTTCGGTAAGTGGGAGAAGGGCGAAGACCCGTTTATAAAAAATCCCCCTGTTACTTTCAAACCGATAGAAAAACCAGAAACGATAATATTAGAAAAAGAATTTCCAATTGTAGTTGGAATTGCAAATTTCCACGGACCTGATACAAAGCGTGATATTGCAGGCACACACGCTGCCGATGTTTTTTCATATATCATCAATCAAAAAACTTCAAACTTCCAAAAAGCGTTAGTCGAATCGGGACTGATGGTCGGACTCAACTTTGGATATCAGACAGAGCACAACGTAGGACCGATTATGTTTGTTTTTCAAACGATGCCCGATAAGTTGAAAGACGCTGTCAAAGCACTATCGGCAGAGATTGAAAAATTCGACTCACCCGATTATTACACCGACGATCAGATCGAAACAGCGAAGAACCTACTTGCAGTTGAAGAAATTTACGGACGCGAATCGACTTCGAGTTGGATTCATACAGTCAGCTACTGGTGGGCAAGTGCCGGACTGAATTATTATGAAAATTATATTAAGGATTTGAAAAAAGTTACACGTAAGGATATCAGCGATTTTGTAAGAAAATATATTAAAGGGAAAAACTATGTAATCGGTGTGTTAATATCGGAAGATAATGTGAAAACGCTTGATCTGAAAGGAACCGATCTGTTGCTCGGAACGTCAGAATTCGAGAAAAAGGGAAAGTAAATAGGAAAGGAATAAAAATGAAAACCACAATAATTATACTTTTTATATTAATACTGACAATATCAACTGTTTATTCTCAAAAGGATGTAACTGAAATGAATATAAACGGGGTACAAGTTATTTTTAAACCTGCAGAGAACGATGTAGTTGCAGTCAGGTTGTTTGTCAAAGGTGGCTCTGCAAATCTTACACCTGAAACGGCAGGGATTGAAAATTTTGCACTGCAAGTTGCCACTACGAGCGGAACAAAAAAATTTCCAAAGGACGAATATAGTTCAATACTCGATAAACTTGGATCAACGATTGGCTCGAGCAGCAATAACGATTTTTCTGTGCTTTCCATCAGGTGTGTTAAGGAAAATTTCTCGAAAACATGGGAACTATTTGAAGATATAATTTTAAATCCTGCCTTCGATGAAAACGAGGTAACACTCACGCGTGAAAAATTAATCAGTGCTATTAAAACCGAGGATACAAATCCCGATGCCTTAATAAGGAAAGAGATGGTGAGATGGTATTTCGAGGGACATCCATACGCAAACCGTTGGATTGGAACTACACCGACTGTTGAAAAATTTACAACAGAAGAGTTAATGAATTATTACAAACAGCTAATGGAAAAATCGCGTATGCTTTTGGTTGTAGTGGGAAGATTAGACAAAAAAGATTTTGAGAAAAAAGTAAATGCATTGTTTGCAAAACTTCCGGTTGGCAGTTACAAAGAAACTCCGTTTGCAGCTCCTTCAAAATCACAGCAATCCGATTATACTATTGTCGAAAAGCCATTGCCCACAAACTATGTGATGGGGCAGTACTTGCTTCCAAGTATGAACCAACCCGATTACTATGCCGCATTACTTGCACACTCAATTTTGCGTGATCGGATGTTCGAGGAAGTACGCACCAAACGCAATTTGAGTTACGCACCGGCAGCTGCAATGATTACCGAAAAAACCTCGACTGGTTTTATCTATGTTTCAACAACTGATCCTGATTCAGCAATTAAAGTAATGGTTGGCGAGTTAGCTAAATTAAAGACTGAAACCATATCTGAAAAAGAGATGAAGAATCACAAGATGCGTTTTATTACTATGGATTATATGCGACAGGAAACAAATGCAATGCAAGGAGGTGCACTTGCAGCGGCTCAACTATACACAGGGTCCTGGAAAAACGCAGCTAAACTTGTTGAGTTGATAAACCGCGTAACAGCTGAAGAAATTAAAACAATGGCTAACAAATATATTACGAATTTAAACTTCGTATATGTCGGAAAAAAGAAAAAAGTTGACGAAGAACTTTTAAAGTGGAAGTAAGAAAATCGCTCAACCACTTGACTTTAATAATAAATGGTTTTATCTTGTTTCCAACAATTAACAGTACACCGTTATTTGTGCTTTTTACGAAGTATGCTTTTTTTGTACGAACCACTATAATAGCTGGTTCTTCAGATGAGGCAGCCAAGACGGAATTCCAGATGAGTTGCTGCTGTATTGGGTTTTCGTTTCAAAGCTCTAACTGGCGTACAAGCTATTAATTATTAATTTAAGGAAGTACTATGGAAATTGGTAAAGTCAAGTGGTTTAACAACACAAAAGGTTTTGGCTTTGTAACACGCGAATCCGGAGAAGATGTTTTTGTTCACTACCAATCGATCATCGGCGAGGGATACAAAGCTTTGAAGCAGGGCGACAGCGTCCAATTCGAAGTCGAACAAACTGAAAAAGGTTTGCAGGCTACACACGTTCAAAAAGTTTAATACCGTGTTACAATTTAATAAATCCCGGTCTGCTTCAGGTGGACTGGGATTTACAATTTATAGCCGCACTCTCGCCTGCCGTAAATCCTGTCGAGTAAGCCGCTTGCAAATTATAACCTCCAATTCTTCCGGCAATATCTAATACTTCACCGCTTAGAAATAAACCCCTAACTAATCGTGATTGCATAGTTTTCGGGTCGACCTCTTTCAGCGAAATGCCTCCGGCTGTTATCTCTCCCTTAGTTATGTCTATCGAAGCAACCGTGCCGATGTTCATTTCTTTTAAAAGTTTCACCAATTGTTTGCGTTCTTCTTTTATTAATTTTTTACATTCTTTTTCCGGATCAATATGTATTGAGTTGAGAAAATGATTAACAATGCGATTTGGCAAAAACAATCCTGCAATTTTTCCGATCTGTTTGTTCGGGTGCACGCTGATTAGTTGTTGAATCTCGGAGTCTACCATTGACGCATCTTTGTCGGGCAGCGTATCGAGTATTAACTCAACTTTATTATTCGTCAGATCCATTGGGGCATACTTGCTTAACTCTAACACGACAGGACCAGAAATACCCTCGTGAGTAAAAAGGAAATCGCCCTGTTCGCTATGTGTTTTACGATTGTTAACAAGGCAGATTAATTCAGCATCTCGAATCGCGACACCGCCCCATCCATACGGAAATTTGTTGGACAGTTTTATAGGAGCAAGTGCCGGTCGCAGCGGAACGATTGTGTGTCCGGTTTTTTCTACGAACCGGAATCCGTCGCCTGTTGTTCCGGTTTGCGGATACGACATCCCGCCGGTGGCAAGAATAACATTGGATGAATAAATTATTTCGTTATTTAATTTCACTCCGGTTACAGCCTCATTTTCAAAAATAATTTCCTGAACACAACAGTCTGTTCGTATTTCAACGCCTGATTTTCGCAGATACCATTCTAAAGCAGCAACGACATCGGAGGCGTCGTTGCTTTTTGGAAATACTTTCCCATCGTCCCGCGTATAAGTTTCAACTCCGCGGTCTTCCAGGAGTTTTACAATACTTCGGTTGTTGAATTTATAAACCGAAGGTTTCAAAAATAACACTTCATTTTTCTGAAAACTTTTTAACAAGTCTTCGATGCTGCCATCGTGAGTAATGTTGCATTTACCCCCGCCCGAAATTAAAATTTTGATTCCAAGTTTTTTATTTTTTTCAAGTAATATCGTAGGTGCACCAAGCGAAGCAGCCCTCCAAGCGGCAATCATACCTGAAGCGCCACCCCCAATTATTACAACAGGGTTTTCTTTATCTCTCTTTTTGAATTCGTTCATGTGTTTAATATATTAAAGAAATTTTTATTCAAAAAGAAATGAAATCATTAATACGGCTTTCAAAAAAGAAATCTAAATTGGTTATCGGCTTGATGTCGGGAACATCTGCCGACGGGATAGATGCTGTTTTAGTTGAAATTAAAAATAAAGGAGTTAAAACAAAACTTCGTCAAATTGCTTTTGAAGCCTATCCATATTCCAAATCATTAAAAAAATTTATACTTAAAAATTCGGATGTTAAAACAGCCCGACTTGATGATATTACTCGTTTAAACATACTACTCGGTGAATATTTTGCCGATGCTGCCGTGAAAATTATTCAAAAGGCACAATCTACATTTGGTAAGCAACATATTGATTTGATTGGAACACACGGACAGACAATTTCGCACTTGCCCGGAAAAATTAATATGTTCGGTAAATCCATCAGAGCGACTCTCCAAATTGGTGACCCGACTGTAATTGCAAAAAGAACAGGAATTGTAACCGTGGGTGATTTCAGAGTAGCCGATGTTGCAGTTGGAGGCAGCGGTGCCCCGCTTGTTCCGTATTTCGATTATATTATGTTCCGATCAGATAAGCATAACCGGGGACTCCTGAATATCGGTGGAATTGCTAACATCACAGTCATACCTAAAAATGCATCCTTGAATGCTGTCTTTGCATTCGATACAGGACCTGGCAATATGATTATCGATAATCTTATGAAAAGGTTGTTCAATAAGCCGTTCGATAAATCGGGACAAATTGCATGCAGAGGAAAGTTGAACATTGATTTATTAAGTTGGATGATGAAAAGTAAATATTTATCACAGCAGCCACCCAAGTCAACAGGCAGAGAAATGTTTGGAGATAAGTTTGTTGAAAATATTTTAAAAAAGACTAAAACTATTTCCGGACAAGATATTATTACAACCATAACCGAGTTTACCGCCATTACAATTTATGATGCATATTTGAAGTTTATAAAAAACAAAGTAAAGCTTGATGAAATAATTGTAAGCGGAGGAGGAGTTCATAATTTATATCTGATGAACTCTTTAAAGATGTATTTCCATCCCATAATCGTGAAGCCGATTGAAGATGTAGGATATTCATCGGATGCAAAAGAGGCAATCTGTTTTGCGGTTCTGGCAAACGAAACCATCTCAGGAATTCCGGCAAATATTATTAAATCAACAGGTGCTTTGAAAACAACTATATTAGGAAAAATATGTCTTCCCTAACACAGAAAACAGATGTAGTATCCCAAAGACTTTCCTTTTTAGATAGATACCTAACACTCTGGATTTTCCTCGCAATGTTCGTCGGTGTTTTAACCGGTTATCTTTTTCCATACATCGTAAACTTTTGGAACTCATTTCAGAGCGGAACCACAAACATTCCGATAGCAATCGGATTAATTTTGATGATGTATCCGCCCCTCGCAAAAGTTAAGTATGAAGAACTTGGCGATGTATTCAAGAATGTAAAAGTTCTTTCTTTATCACTGGTTCAGAATTGGATTATCGGACCGATTTTAATGTTTGTTCTTGCAATAATATTTCTTCCAGACTACCCGCATTATATGGCTGGTTTAATACTGATTGGTTTAGCGCGCTGCATTGCTATGGTAATAGTGTGGAATGAACTCGCAAAAGGGGATACTGAATATGCTGCCGGTTTGGTTGCGTTCAACTCTATTTTTCAAGTACTCTTCTTTTCAGTTTATGCTTATGTATTTTTAACTGTTTTACCATCTTGGTTAGGGCTGCAAACATTTGCAGTAGATATTACAATCGGGCAGATTGCCGAAAGTGTTTTCATTTATCTCGGCATTCCTTTTATTGCCGGAATGCTCACTCGTTTTTTTCTGATTAAATTCAAAAGTAAAGAATGGTACGAAAAGAAATTCATTCCTAAAATCAGTCCGATTACTCTGATTGCATTATTGTTCACGATACTTGTGATGTTTTCCTTGAAAGGTGAATACATTGTAAAAATTCCGCTCGACGTAATCCGTATAGCAATTCCTCTTCTGTTATACTTTGTAATAATGTTTCTTGTGTCGTTCTATATGGGAAAAAAGATCGGTGCGGATTATTCTAAAACAGCTACACTTTCGTTTACAGCGGCAAGCAACAATTTTGAATTAGCTATTGCTGTGGCGATAGCAGTTTTTGGAATCAATTCGGGGGAAGCTTTTGCGGCGGTGATAGGTCCGCTTGTCGAGGTTCCGGTTTTGATAAGTTTGGTAAATGTTGCGTTACGGTTTCGTTTAAAATACTTCGAAGACAAACCAAATTCAACAAAAATGAAAAAATGTTAAAAATTCCACTCAATGTTATTCGCATCGCAATTCACCTTGTAATTTTTTCTGCACTTTGTGTTACGATGCTGAATTTATAGGTTGGTTATTCCAAACCATTCGTAAAATATTTCCTATAAGTTAATTTACTTTGACATAAATCACATCGTTTTTTTTTTCGTTAGTAGTTTTTGACGTTTAAAATTTGATTTTTCGCAATAATATTTTTATATATCTACTAAGATAACGCGAAGGCAAAAAAAATAATTTATGAACCGAATCTTTAGAGGAGGTTCAACAATACCAAAAATAATTTGGAGAAAGATATGAAGTTTTGTGGAAATGTTTATGTTGTGATTTTTTTTAAAAAAAGGGAAATATAATGAACGATAAAATAAGAATTCATATTTTACTATACAGTTTAATTTTTAATATAGGGTGTACAGTTAATAATCTAACCGTCGACCCACCACCTAATAAAAAGATAGCGGATGCAGTACGGAAATATTTATGGGGTTGCCCTGAGTTTTTTATTCCACCAAGAGAGGGGACGAATGGAACACAAAAAAACACAGTTGGCACAGTTGCTTGGACACCGAGCTCGCGAGTTGGAAAATTTTCAAGCATTGAAAATAAATATAATTATATACAAAAAATCCAACAGGCATCTGTCGATAACCAAACAAATTATTCACAATATCTTGAGAGTGAAGGGACAGGATTTCCCGGGTATTTCTGGAGAGAAAATGGTGAAGATAAGCAATTCCCCCATCCAACATATCAGGCAGGTTTTGTTTGTTACATATTGGTTTATAACGGAATTGTTGGTGCAGGAATAAATTATCCTATTGACGCACCATTGGGCGTTGGGGATTTATTAGATAGGTTAAAACTAACTAACGCCACGTCTGTTGCGGTGGGGGATGTCGTCCTATATGACTTTGACAGGAATAATTTTTTTGATCATGCTGGTATTATTACAGATATAAGTTCTGGAACAGGTGGTAATGGTAAAGATTTTAAAGTAATAAGCTCAATTGGAATAGTAGAGCATTTTCTTTGGGGAGCAGCAGAGAAAAGAGTACGTGTATTTGGGGATAAACAAAGTGGGGGCGATTTTAATAATTGGCACCCAGACTTGAATAATTATATTTATGAGTTTTTCAAAGTAAAGACTGATTAATAATTAAAATAATTTGGAGATTAAAATGAAAAATATTTTGGTAATTTTATTAATAACTTTCTTCCTGAATATTGGGTATTTGAATTCACAAAATAATTACAAAGTAGAAATATTAATTGAAAAGGCTCATCGTGGAAGTGAGTGGGTAAAAATGATAGATAGAAACAGCGTAACAT
>JASEGV010000084.1 GCA_030017895.1 Bacteroidota bacterium
TTTCTTAAATATACAAAAAAAAGTATTCAATAAGTCAATTTTTGGAACCGCCCTTTACGGACAGCAACGACGAGCGCCTACCATGGAGCTTATTATCAGAAGCTTCAAAAATTGAAAGATGTTTACCCAGCATACATGTATATGACGCGGGACGATAACCGCGTGCGTGAAGCGCACCGGGCACTGCACGGCAAAGTTTTTAATGCGAACGATCCGATATGGAATAAAGTCCTTCCGCCAAACGGATGGAACTGCAGGTGTTACTTTAATCCGTTGACTGAAGATGAGATGAGAGACACGCCGCCGGAGAATAAAGTGGACGTGGCTGACCAGACCGCTAAAGACACATTGTTAAAAGAAGCGCGTGTAGATCCGGACTTTAACAGAAATTCGGGAGAGACGGCGAGTATCTGGGGCAAGTGGCTGCAAAGCAAACTTACGGATAAGAAGTACGGTGAAATTACGGAGAGGATGAAAGCAGTTGCGAATAAGATGCCGACGCCGGATGAAGCAATTAAGCAGCTCGAAGATAGTGCTGCCGTATATCGTACGCTTGACTTTACAAAAGATAACTGGGAGAAAGAATTTCCAGGGAATAAGATAACAACGCCTCTCGGTGAGTTTGAAATGGGCGAAGATCAGTACAATAAATTAGCAAGGAGAAAACTATCAAGAGATCAATCAAGAAAAAGGTCAGAGGATTTCGGACTTATAAAATCAACTCTAACAGATCCTGAGTACATAATAGTCCATCAAGATATAGGCAAAGAATATGGGACATTATTTTTGAAAGCGTTTAGAGGTAAAGAAGATTTGATTTTTGCCTCAGTCTTAAAGGACAAAAACGGGGACATAGTTTTTGTAAGTTCAGCCGACAGGACAGTAGGTAATATAAAAGGCAAAATTAAAGAAGGAAAACTCCTTATTTATTCCCGCTGGAAGCATGGAGCCGGGTCTCACACCAACGGTAAGGAATTCACCAGTTCCCCCGGTTACCTTAACTTTGCCGATAATAATATACACAACGACACGGCAAAAATCAATGAGGAGTGGGCTGAGTTTAAATCGCCCGGGAAGATTAAGTTTACAACAATACTATATAAAGTAGATGGTTTTGAATATGAAATAGTAAGTCGGATTGACAATCCGACCTACAAGAAAAACGGCTTTGATACATACGATAAAATAGACTATTACAGGAAAGGCGTGTTACTATTGGATGGATGGAGTAATGGATATTGAAAAATTAAAACAATATTTGACCGGCGAGGTTAAGAGAAAAGTTGATATTGCTCTGGGAGTAATAGAAACGTTTGCGCCGAAAGCGATACATAAAAATTTTGAAAAAGGCGGACGTCCGGTACCATGGAAGCCGTCTCAGAAGAAAGGCAAGAACAAAGGGACAAAAACTCTTGTAGTAACCGGCACACTCAGCAATGTCTCGGCAACTCGGAATGGAAGCGATTTATCTGTAACGCTATCGGTTGATCCGAGATCGCGTGCTTACGCAAGAATACATCAAGAAGGCGGAACGATACACATGCCGACACGGACGCTGCGGTTCAGAGAAAAAAAATACAAGAGCGGTGAAACACGGACTGTGTTTGCATCTAAAAGACACAAACGGATTAAGATGGAAAAGACATCAAAGCCGTATGTAATCAAAATGCCGCCGAGACCTTTTATGGTGATACCGGAGGAAGATATTAATAAGATGCGAAGTGAGATAGAAAAAAAATGGAGTAATGGATAGATGAAATTCAAAGGCAGAACTTACGCGAAGAGAATAAACGAGCTGAAGAGCTTGAGGCATATTGACAGACCTGAGTACTACAAATTAATGGCAGAGATAGAAAAATGTTTCGGAATCTCAGTTAAAACAATTTACCGCGACATGAATAAGCCGGTGCCGGGGCTGCGAAAAGTGCGGAGCGATAGAGGCGCTTTAAAAAACCCTATAACAAAAAACGAATTAGCAATAGCAGAGGAAATTATGAAATCAGGTAAGACAATAAAAAAAACTAGAAAAGTAATCGAAGCTAAAACGAATAAGAAAGTATCTACACGAAAGATGCAGAAGATACGAACTGAAGCTGCGAAACAAAAAGGGTCTCGCAATTCACTGTTCGGGAATGAAGCCAGAAAGTTTTTTGAGAAACTGTTCGAGTACGAGCTGATAGCCCCCGGCAGAGGCGTTGAGATGAAGTACGAGGATGTCTCATTTATCGTGAACAAGGAAGACTTGAGAGATGTGATAATGATACTCACGAACGCTTATAACCGAGCTGTTTTGGTAGATGACAAAAAACTTCAGTTGGACCGTAACCAGATGCGCAAGGTGATGTTGCACCATTTAATTGAGGACCAGATGCGCATAGCGGCGGAATCGGCAGACGGCAAGTTAGTGGAATCGCTGACACGTATGATAGACCGCTTGGAAGTGGAACAAAAAATAGACGTAAATTTCGAAGTGTTAGAAAATATATGTAAGTCGTTCAAGCCCGAAATTACACGAAGCGATGTTGTGGAACTGGTTAAAAAGCAGATGGGGTAGATGTGAAGAAATTAACATTACTTCAGGAGGCGCTGATTGAAGAAAAGAAGTTGGCGTTCGATGCGAAGCAAAAGCTCTTAAAGAGAAAAATAAAACCGACAGACATACTATCTGTATTGCTTCCGAATTATAAACCGCAGCCGAAGCAGTGTTTGTTCCATAACAGCTCTGCATACGAGAAGGGTATTAAGGGCGGATTTCAGAGCGGTAAAACAACGGCGTTCTGTGCGGAGGCAATATATTTAGGTTATCTGAACAGACCGCATCCAGTGCTGCTTGTTTCGCCCGGCTACGACGGAGCAATATCTATATTAGGCGAAAAGCTGAAAGAGTTTTGTGAAGACAATAATTTGGAATACGAATTTCTTACGTCGCGCGGAGAGTTTAACATATCGTTCGGACATAAGCCGGGAGACCAGATAAGGATATGGCTTGCCGGAGGCGAGAGTCCGCAGTTTTTAAAAGGTTACACCGTAGCTGCGGCAGGAATGGATGAGCCGTTTGTGCAAAGTAAAGAAACGTTCGAGGTTGTGTTAAGCAGGATTTCAAAAAAATCTGTGCGTAATGCTTTTTTTTGGAGCGGAACGCCGGAGCCGAATAAGATGGAATGGGGTTTGAATTACTTTGAGCGAGACCATAACGAGAAGACTTTGTTCACGGTTACCATACCGACACACGATAATATTCATCTTACCAAAACCTACATCGAGAAATTGGAGAGCAAATACGACAGCAGGACTCAGGAAGTTTATCTGAAGGGAAAATACTTACTGCTCTCGGCGAACAGGGTTTACTATGCTTTTAAGAAACAAAAAAATACATTTAGTTTAGAGCACAAATGCGTGAGCGGTGAGTTGATTTTGTCTTTTGATTTTAACGTTGACCCGATGACGGCGGTAGTGATTGCCGTAGATAAATCGAAATCGGTGCCGGTTGCCTACCAGCTGAAAGAATTTTCTCTATCTTCATCGAACACAAAAGAGTTGTGCGTGGCGGTGATTGCGTGGATAGAATCAAGTCATAATTCAAAATTAAAAAATAAAAATACCATTATAATAACGGGAGACGCCACGGGTAAAAAGAGGGGGACGCGAAGTTACTTTTCGGATTACGAAATAATCAGGGACGAGTTCGCAAAAGCCGGGATTAATTTTTATTTTAACGTGCCGAACGAAAACCCACCGGTACGTGACAGAGTTAATTTTGTTAACAAATTATTCGAGCAAAACTTGTTTTATATTTCCGAGAACTGCTTGAAGAGTATAAGGGATAGAGAGCTTGTAACGTGGAAGCAGAGCGGCGAAGGGTTTATTATAGATAAAAGCAAAAAAGATTTAACCCATTTAAGTGATGCGGCTGACTATGGATTGTACAACAATCAAATTGTGCTGTCGCCTGATTCGGAAGAGACGGGCTTCTATTTGGAATACCGACATAGATAATAGTTGCTATTTTGTTTTGTTTTTTCTGGGCGCAAAGAGCGGCTTATTTTTATTTTCCTTAGAGTATGTTTGCTCAATGGTTCTGAAAGTATGGTTACACTTAGGACAAAAGCGTATGCGGACTTTTGAGTTGTAAATAAACGAGGTCTTAGCTACTCCCGTCTTACTGTTTTTACAAAACGGACATCGCATTATTCGTCTCCATTGTTTGATACTATATCGTTAGGAATATCGGCGATTTGTTTTTGGCGTAAGCTTAACGACCAGTGCTGCATTAGCGATGCTAACTTACGCACGTCGGGATTTTTAGCTTTGGAAACCCCGACATCGCAAAGCTCCGAAAATAATGGGTGGGTAAAAACCTTCATCAATTGGTCTTCAATATTAATTGTAGAAAAAATTACATCAGCCAACGGGCTTTTTAGTTTTCCGGAATATACTTTGCTTATATAGCTTTTTGAAACACCGATTAATTTTGCAGCGTCTGATTGTTTCATTTACTTTCCCTTATAAATATAAAATAATTACTATGCCTGTGAGCGTGCCTATTACCGCTGCTATTATGAATGATAGTGTGTTAATTTTAAACCTGCCAAAAGCGGACGGGACGATTAACCTGATGACTCCGAGAACCGACCAGTTCAACCAGGTAATAGGATAATCCTTTGGAGGGAATGGATATTTGCCCAGAAGATAGTATAAAACATCGCATGCGGTAAACCACCAGGCTATGAGGCATGCGGCAGCGGTTTGCCAGCCAAACAATACATAGATTAGAGCAGTAAATATTATCTGGAAACTGGTTTGAACAATCCGGTAAGCAATGCGAGGAACACCATCTCTGAAATCGAGGGTGTGCTTGAAGCCCAATAAATCGAAAGCGGTGAAGCCGATAAGGAAGGATGTGAAAGCAAGATAATTTATTTTGTATGCAGCCGCCGGAATAAATAATATTCCGGCAAAAAGGATTGCTATAAGAGAGAAATCCTTTTTTAATAGAAGTATCGTATTTCTATAATTACTCATAGGGGTTTCCTTTTAAGGTTTGATTTTTATAATTATTATGAGAAAAATTCCAAGGACAACAACAACAATAAAGAGATATACCCAGGGCGGTGTTTTGTAAATAATTTTATCTATAGTTTTAGTCTTGACGGTGTCGAGGTATTTTAAAACTAATACAGTGTCGCCCCGCAGGATATGGACATCCCACCTATTTTGTGAGAGCTGGTATTTTATTTTCATGTGAGCGTTGCTGATAGCTGTATCGAGCGATGCTTTTATATCAAGTATACGGTCGATTGAATCGCGTAAGATTTCAAGTTGACCGCTTTGCGTGTCGATTATTATTGGCTCCGATATAATACGGATTGTATCGGTTTTCTCTATTATCGTTATTGTTTCTTGCAAACTTGGATTACATCCGATATACAGGACACAAATAATAACCAATATTTGGATAATCCATTCGCTAATTCTGTCAAATTTCGATTGTTCCACAATTAATCTCCTTCTTTTGTTTTCCATAAGTTTACTTCACGTTTAGTTTCATCGTCGAATATTACGCCGGCTTTAACTATAAGCCCTAACTCTAACAGCTCGTTCCGGCGAGCCGTTACTCTGTTTACGGGTATATTATAATAGACCGATATTTCGCGGTCGGTTGCAAAGCCCAACTCTTTAAATGCGTTATATACCTGTTTTTGGCATCGTGGTAAGTCGTTGCATACAGCTTTGTAGCTTTCGTCCCGCTGTATAGTTCCGGTTTCAATATATTTGGGTGCGATTAAAATTTTATAATCGCGGAGGTCTTCCTTTGATGTTGCGAACAGCGGCAGACCGGCAGTTGGAAGCTGCTTGATAATTTCCCCTACGAGCCTGCCTTTTCGGTAACGAGCCATTAGATAATCGGAGTCTCGTTTACTTCATAATAAAACTGCTCAGACTGGGTGAGCTGTAGTCCGAATTTTGCCAGATCTCTGGAGTCGGGATACTGCGATTTGATTGCGTCTTTATCAAGTTCTTCTTTAACGCGGATGAAGCGTGTTAATTTTAGTTTCTTTATAATGGTGAGAACAACCTCCCAAGTGTTGCCACGCAGCGGTTGCAGTTTCGGTGTGCTTAATCGGAAGCTTACGAGCCCATAATTTAAGGCGATGGTTTTCGATTCTACGAACTCGTCACGATGTTCGCTGCAATAGAGCTCGATGTCTTTTTCGAGCGCCATAATGCTTTCGCGTGCTTCGCGTGTTTCTTCTTCGTATTTGCCTTGGATGTCGAGAATCAATTTATTCATTTGGGCTTCGCGCTTCGAGACGAATGATTTTTCGAGCCCGATAAATCTTAGGTTTTGGTCAACATCTTGAAACGATGTCAACGTTGTTTTTTGGATAGTTTTTGTTTTAGGCATTGTTTTCCTTTAAGTTAAGTTTTGTTAATTCGATTGCGTAGCAGGTATAAAGCTTCCTCATCTTCGTGAACAGTTCTGTAAGTCGCATCGTATTTTTTTGCTGGCATGTTACTTCTCCTTTATAAAACGTATTTGTATTTCTCTACCTAAAAGACCATTGTAATACTTTTCCTTTTCTTCCGTCCAGCGGCGGACGGTAGTCCACTTTACTCCCTCGGTGAATATCGTTATGACGAGTAGTTTACCTTTTGGAAGCGGATAGAATCCTCCTTCGTGTTCTGTATCATGTTTGATGAAGTCCGGGGTGAGGTCGTTGTAGTGTTTGACCTCGATGCCGCAGATGAACGACTCACAAAAAGTTGCAACGCCTGGCGGCATCTTTTTGTAACGGTGCGAAAAATTTATAGCAGGAATTCTCCGATTACTCATATATTATGTTCTTTGCGTGTTATAATTTTGTTTGCCGTGCGCATCCAGTTATTTATAAACCTTCCAAAAAGTCGTATTGGGACTCTATCCGGGTTCGATACAAGCCAAGCTTCGGCTAACAATAACTGATCGCGGAACGATTTTATTCTAGGATAAGCCCACCAGTACACTTCAAGCATTTTATCCGTTAAAACCATTTTTGGGAATATGCTACTTTGCCAGATTATTTTCTGATCTCTGTTTTTCATACTCGAATACGTTATCATCAGTGAATGATGTGGACAGGCAAAGTCCTTCAACTATTGCGGCATCCGTAAGCCGCTTGCCCAATTGATAAAATTTTTCTTGTACCGCCCATTTGTCTTTTATTGGTGATTTGATTTCTAATTTTATGATCATCATGACAGTGCCCCTGTTTTTTTCATGTATATTTCTGCTATGCCTGGAACGTTTATACAAATACTGCAAACACCTAATTTCGTTTTATTGTTTTTAAAAATCCACTCGCTTGTCCTGCTTTTCTTACAGGAACAGTGGACACAGATATATGGTTTATGATTATTTTTTTTTGTCTTCACGGGCGAACCTCAGTTACACTTGCCGGCGCAAACCGCATAGCGTCCGTTATATCGAAGCTCCACGCATGTCTGTCCGTTGATGCCCAACACGTTTAATCGAATATCCATCAGGATACTTCTCCCATTTTATTTTGGTTGCGTTTTTGAATCTTATCTAAACGTTTAATTATTTTATCAGCTTCCTTAGCCGATAAAAACGAGTATAGCTTGCGAAGTTTGTTGTTTTGAATTTCCCAGGGAGAAAGACGCTTGCGGTAATTCGGTAATGTTTCTAGTATATAGCTGAAGGTTGCTTCTAACCCCCAGTTAAATTTGTACTTGGTAATTTTGATGATGCAAGCGCGCTGGTTTGCCGTCATGCGCGCTTCGCCGATGAGTTGGTCAATCTGATTTTTGTTCTTTAAAATATTACTTGCAATATTTTTAAAGTTGATATATACGGCGAGTGCGTCGGCGTCGGAAAGGTCTTTTGTTGATACGACGCCGAATACCTTCAGCTCGGCATCCAGCACCGTATCGTCTCCGCAGATAAGAGCGCTGAGTGCGTGCAGTTTAGAGTTTAAAAAGTGGCGGTATGTTTGGAAACCTCGGTACATAGTTTAACCAATTATTCTCCGATTTGTTTAATTTTTTTAAGCTCTTCGCGGATGTCGAATCCAAGTTTATTTGCAATTTTAAGCATACCGTTTATTTCTGTAGAGAGCAGGTCGCACATTTGGTGACAGTTCTTTGCTTCTTTTTTTGCCTCTGCAGCTTGGCGATATTCTTTACTCGAACGAATCCTCTGGTAGTTAACGCGTGCAACCTCTTTAACTCGTTTCTCGTTTGTATAGAAATCGTTCATCTGGATTATGTTCTCCTGGATTACTGAGAGAATGAGCTGCTTCTGTTTGCGTTCTGGCAGGCGCTCGAAATTTTTCGGCAGCTCTATAAGAGCGCCGTCGCTACCGACCATAGTTTGTACTTGTGTAATGTTTGACATAGTTAGATCTCCTTCTTAATTTTTGCTAATTATTACGCCGTTAATTATTTCGTTCTTTGGTATCTGTACTATTAAAAGGTTTTTAATCTGCCTCTCGTGCAGTTCTTTCTCTTTTTGACAAGAATACCTGTTTATTTTTTCCGGGCACCCCGTTGATTCTATCATTGTTTATTATCCTTTATAGTATATGTACCACCGCCATCTTTGGAATATCCATCGTTTGCTACACCTCCAAGCGTGGACACATCTTTCCTTTCATTTCGTTTTTTAACCAGACGTTATACTTCGAATGTTAGTTTGACTGTATCAGTTTCTCCGGACGACAGGGCGGGCTGTATTTGTTCTACCAATACCGGCAACTGCGTTAATTTTTCTTTTATATCTGCCTCAAGCTGCTTCTTTATTAGTTCACGTTTTCTAATAATTTCTCCGTCGGGCGCAATGTTCGGGACCAGGGCTTTTGAGAATTCTTCGGAGTTCATTTCCATCTCTGCGAGCTTTGCCTCGGCAATAACTTTTACGTGCTTGTTTATTTCTTTACGGTTATTGTTCACCTGATGGTGCTTATCGGCTTGCATCCTGGTGTTACAGAGAGTTGCAATGTAACTGCCGCTCTCGTAGATTTCTCCGGTTGCCCGGTCGAACATTTGCTCGAACGCGTAGAGGTCAACCTCGGATGGCTCTGATGGGTTGTAAACAACACGAAACTTGTGTCCGTTAAAAGACACAGGCAGAGATAATGCGGGCAGGTATTGTTCGCCGCGGAATATGAGCCGGTGGTTGTACACTTTTATATCCTCGCAGCTCATGGCATAACGGATTGTTTGCATAGATATATCATGCTTGATATAGCCGGTCCAGTTGCGGTTGAAATAATCAAGAATATTCACCTTTTCCTTTTTGCCCTTTACGACGCGTGTGCGAGGGCGTGTAAGATAAAATCCCTGAATATAATTTTCGAATGATTTTTGATAATCCTGTAAAAATATGTTGCACTCTTCGGGCGAAAGTTTTTGAGTTGTGTGGCGGCTCTCTTTTTCCTTATCGGGACCTACAAAGTTGGTGAAGAACCCGTCAAGTTCGGATTTGAAAAAGCCGAAACACCTTTCGATAGTAGCTTTATCTGTCGGGGTGTAGGGCTTGGAAAATTTAAGCGCGTGATCGTTGGTGTTGAGATAAAGTTTTTTAACAAATTCCTTGAAATCATCGCCGCGGCAAATACCGTTATCCACTAAAAACTTTTTGCGCGGTAACCCGAATTGAGCAACTACCGGCACGAGAGAGTTTATAATATCCTGTGCCGTGAAATCGCCAACCTTAACGATCCATCCGAGAGGATTCATAGTGCGCGCCTCAGCCCAAAACCATATCTGAACTTTCTTCTGAACGTAATCGCGCTTTGTATCGTCCCAGACAAACACTGAGGCAACATCGGCTTTGTGGTCGTCACCGACTATATAATCCATAAAACCGACATCGTCCGTAAACGCGCCGATAACTGTAGGCAGTTGTTTCATAAACAAGTTATAGTGGTTGAAATACTGGTGCAGTGTTGGGTAGCCCGATTGTTTAAAATCTAAACCAAGCTGACGGTAAAGGGTTGAGCGCGGGACTGCGGCAAGCTCGTAGTACTCTTCGTTATTGCGGGCGAAGTGCTGGACAAGGTCAACGACGAGCGAAAGATTTATATTGGCGTTTTTAAAGTAGATGTATGACGCCAGCGCGCGTGCTTTATCGAACATTTTGGAGAGCAGAGCATTTTTAACGGCGAACTTATCGCTGCGGGTTTTGCGAGCTAATGCAGTATGCCCATGCAGCGATATTTTTTTGAGTTTACGGTAAACCGATTTATGGTCGTAGCCGCGCAGCTCCACACCGAGCAGCTGCCAGCGTTCGGCTTTGTGCTGTATGAATTTAATTGTGGCGGCTTTGCCCTCAAGCGTTCTTGCAACGGCTAATATCAAATCATCCAATTCCGATTTGATACTTTCTACAAGTACGGCGCGCTGATCGGCGTTGAGTGTTATGGTTTTAGCTTCGTCCGGCTCTATAATGTACGTGCGGTTGTTTATGTTTAGAGAGTACAGCTCACCGCGGTTGATCTTTTCGTAAATCCAAGCACGACCGAACTTTGAATTTTTAATATAGTCTTGTATAGGAGTCATAGTTTTGTTTTTTGGTTTTAAATTAATCCACCTTCAAGCTTTTGTGTATAATTTTTTTAATCTTTTCGAGCATCTCTGGGTTCTTGCGTTTGCCGAGGATGAGCATAGAGATGTAGTTGCGTGTAACGCCAAGCTTGTGGGCAATCTGTGCCCGGTTCGGGATGCGTTGATATAGGTCAATTGTTTTATTCTTCATATCTTTCTATATTTAGGTTGCAATGTGAACAGGTGTAATGTAACCAATTGAAAATATTTTATGATGTCCTCTATAGGTGATAGAATAAGGCAATTTGGGTTAAAAAAATATGGTAGCATTAATGCTTTTTCTGAAGCTATGGGTGTGACGGCTTCAAACCTTCAACAGTATTTAGCAGACAGAAGGCAACCAGGGACCCCTGTACTGCTAAAATTGAAGCAATTAGGTTGCGACATCAATTGGTTATTGGATGAGTGTGATGGCAAGCCGCCGCCGCGTGAAGCGGAAAGAGAAGATAAAGTAAAGCAGCTTGAGGAGGAGAATAGATGCCTACGCGACGAACTTAGCCAAGTATTACTCCATGCTCAAGCTATCTGCAATCTCGAAAAAATAATAGACATAAAAAAAGGCAAAAAACGGCACTTACAATTTGACATTCGGTAATAATTACATAGCGAATAAAGAGTATTTAAGATGTTACAGTGTTACAGCCAGTGTGTTACAACTGTTACAACGCAGAAAAAAAGCTTTGAATGCGTTGCAGAAAAGCCATTTGGTGAGTGTCGGCAGTCCAAAAATGGGCGTCAAAAATGTCATATTCTCAAATATCGTGAACAGAGGTATCTAAATTGAATTGGAAAGGGGAAATCAAAAAGCCAAAATTCTCAAATAACGTGGTAAGAAACAATATGTTGATGTTTCTGAAGCTAATAAATTTTTGGAATATGCCAATGAGCATGATGTTACTCCTTGGGTCACTGTATCAAACAAATTATAATCTGAAAAATATTAAATTAATCTCCTTATTCCTACATCGTCCCCACCTGCACCTGAGCATCAAATAATATTATTACCATTTGCTAATCCGATAGAAATCTCTTATCTTTTTATCAAAATTTTGAATATTCATAGAAAAATCAATGATTCTAAATATAAATAACGTTCTTAATGCTTTAAAAGTTGTAATAGACCCAGACCTACATAAAGACATCGTCTCGCTTGGATTTGTAAAAGACATTAAGGGCGGTTCCAAAAATTGACTTATTGAATACTTTTTTTTGTATATTTAAG
>JASEGV010000085.1 GCA_030017895.1 Bacteroidota bacterium
CCTGCAAAAACTGATTCATCAATTCAGTATTCTCGCCATTGAGTTCTAAATTCTGTTGAGTCATCCACAACTCGTAAAAGGCTGATTTAACCTTCATAATTATTTCAACTGATTTTTCGTTGTAAATTTGTTGAGCTCGGTTAGCTTCAATTTCTGCCATCTTCGTTTCAGTCGAAATTTTAGAAGGAAAGCGAATCATCTGCATCAACTCAACATTCGCCCGCATTGCTTCGTTTGGATTCAAACTCTCCATCTCCATTAGTCTAAAAGTCAATTCAGGATTATCGAGTGAACGCATTTGCTGAATCTTTGCTTCTGCTGCTTTAACAGCTTCAGAATACGCATGTAGTTCAAAATTGTTCACAAGCGCGTCATCAATCAGTTGGTCTAAAATAAGTTTCGGCTTCTCTTGCGCGATTAAATTTAATTGTAAGAAAATGAGTAATAACCAAATTATGGTTTTCATATTTTACCTGTTATAAATGATTCAAAGATTCTAAATAAAAATAGCTAATTCTCTTTCAGCGAACAAACAAAATAAGTAATTAAGTTTTGTCCTCTCAAAGCGAATTAGTGTTTGAGATTTAGAAATTTAAATAAGTAGGGAAGAAAATAAAATTGGTATGTCTTTGTAAGAAGGAGGAGAGTGGATGCCAGTTAAAAATATTTTTGAGCTATATTGAAAATCAATCCTTGGGGAAGAATGAAGTCCGCATATGGCGGTTGGAGTAATGGAGTATTGGAGCTTTGTTGCTTCATCTTTTTGTGCTTGGAGAAACTCACTTGTATTCCGATCTGCTACTATAACTGTTTTACAGCAGGAGTATTGCATCGAGTTAAATTGTATCTGCTCATCTTGTTTTGTTTCGGGATGGCACATATCGCAATCAGAGCTTGAGTAGGTATTCATCATCTCGCAGTAGTGGAGGACAACCGGTAAACCGATATTAAATACAACAAATATAGCAGTAAATCCGATAATGAGGGAGATATGTAATTTATTTCGTGCCATTTGTTTAAGTAAACATACGAATAGTAAGTAAAAGTTCCAAATATTTATTTATACATGAATATTATTATCATTAAAAAAAAAAGAAAAACAATGTATCGGACAATCGAGGATTTCATTAAAGTCTGGAAATACCAGGATGAGTCAACAGACAAGATGTTAAGATACTAAAAAGATTCGTTGCTGTCCTTTTAAGCTCCAGAAAACGGTCGTCGGTAATCAGGAACATATTAAAATATTTTTTATTACATAAAAAAACATAAACATAAAAATTATTTAAAATAAAGGAAACCTAACATCAAATCCTTTACCTTCGTATAATGATAGTCTTGACTTTATTCGTTTTGAGATCATCCGGAATGCCAATAATATAGATAAAATTGCGGGAGGAATGACCATTATAATTTCTAATATATTTCCGTTAATTATTGGAATTAGTATTAATGCTAATAACATAATAGACAATAAAATAAATATTGGAAAGGACCACCAATCATTCATACGAATGAAAGATATTAAACAAACAGCGGTGAGAAATATCCGATAGTGGATGGAAATTTCTACAATCCATTGGAACATCTCAAATGTCACTTTCTTTTTCCTTTCTCTTTGATAATTTTCGTTGTTTTATTGCTCCGATTAATGCAAAAACACCCCCCAATATTATTCCAAAATACGCTCCGATGTTTGCAATAGTTGATAAAATATCAATGTCTTTAATAACTGTAAGCCAAAGTAAATACCATGATAGCGTTAACATAAAATACCCCGCCCACTCTCCTAAAGATACTTTCCTATACATTATTATGAAAATGATGTATGGCAGAATTAATAAAAATATTAAAATTAATTTAAGCATATATAAATTGCACAATATTAATTACTTACTACCCAATAAACCTTCTATACATCTTGCAAGAGAAATTGCAGCTGCAGCCAGACCAATCATTGCCCAAATGCAAAAAATTATTGTTGCACATATTGCAAGTCCGATAATAGCCCCTATATATGCTAATCCTTGTAAAATACATTCCCACAAGGTTTTAAAAACTGTAATTGGCTCATCAGCATCTTCGGCAACTGTTGCAACGAGGTTAGCAACATTAGTGGTGTTTAAAACATTCTGTAGATTTTTTAAAGATTCTGAAAATTCTTTGACATCAGAGGATTGTTTAATGATTCTTAAAAGACCTTCAAAAGGTCCAAGTTCTTTATTTTTAATCAATCTTTCAATATCACCCTTAGTAATTGTAGAACGATGTTCGTTTCCATTATAATTTACTGTTATCTCTTGTGAATTTACAGGATTCTTAATGTCTTGAAAAAGATGCTGAACCGATAACAAATTTTCGCCTAGAGAAAAATTGAATTTAAAACCATCTCTTAAATATTTTGCGGCAAAATTTAACTCCCCATATTCAGACATCAAACTTCCTTCAAATTCTTCACGATTAGTTAAAAAATTTTCAATATTTATTGTTAATGTTGTTTCAGAGCGTAATTGAGCTTTGTAAGGCCCAATTTTGTTGAACTGTGCCATATTTCCTCCAAATTATTATTTTTTATCAGTCATTCTATTAAAATAGTTAAATCAGTTCCGACTTGATCCCGAAACAAGCCTGCCCTGCCAGTAGGGCAGGGGTTCAAGCCATCTTCAACTCATCTGCCTGAATAAACATACGAAACAGGAATAAAAGTTCCAAATTGTTTTTATATTCAAATATTCTTATCATTCAATCAAAAAAGGAGATAACAATGTATCGGACAATTGAAGATTTTAGTAAAGTGTGGAAATACGAAAGCGAGGGGACTGCGAAAACATTAAAATACTTAACCAATTCTTCGCTGCCAATTAAAGTTACGGAAGATGGCAGGTCGTTGGGCTTTCTTGCTTGGCATATTGTGTTAACATTAGGAGAGATGGGCGGACATATGGGGCTAAGTGTTAATGCGCCATCGGAAAATTCAGAAGAACCTAAAGAAATAGAAAAAATAATTTCTACTTATGAATTAGCTGCCAAATCGTTGGAAGTCGATGTTCAAACAAAGTGGAACGATGCGATGTTACTTGAAGTGATTGAGATGTACGGCGAAAAGTGGCGCCGAGGAGATGCTCTCTCATCTTTAATCAGACACGAAATACACCACCGCGCTCAAATGACAGTCCTGATGCGACAAGCCGGGTTAAAAGTCCCTGGCATCTACGGCCCTGCCAAGGAAGAATGGGCTGATATCGGGATGCCGGTACAAAAATGATTTGAGAAATAGTTATTAGTTTATGGTTCTCTGTTTTAGTTCAATTGTTAGTGGTTATAGTTTAAGAGTATTATCGGAACAACATTGAAAAGCATCACAAACCATCAACCAAAAACTAAAACAAGTAACTATCAACTATAACTAAAAACTGTCAACCAATAACCAAATCAATCTGCTTAATACAAATGAACAAAATCATTATTTTTCTCTTTATATTTTTTACAATCCCCAACATTATCTTCTCTCAAAATAATCCGTCAATAAGACGAATTGATTGGGAAAGCGTACACACCATCACAGTTACCGGTATCGATGCTCTCTACAATTTTAAGTTCAAGGAAGCTGAAGAAAAGTTTGATGAAGTGATAAAAATAGCACCAGCCGACCCACGCGGACATTTTTTTAAAGCGATGATTTATCACTACCGATATACATTTTTGAGAATCCGCACTGACTTTGATAAGTTTATTCAATTATCGGATAATGTAATTGATGCAGCGGAAAAAGTTCTGGATAAAGATAATAATAATTCAAACGCTATGTTTTATTTAGGTGGGATTTATGGTTATAGAGGAATTGTTCGATCGCAAGAAAATCAAATTGTAAGGGCAGTGTGGGATGGAAGGAAAGGTTATAGTTATTTAGAAGACGCGATTGAAGCGAATTTGAATAATCACGATGCCGAAATGGGCTTAGGGATGTTCAATTATTTTGTATCACGGATTCCAAGTTCGTTCAGATGGATGATAAAAATTATGGGCTTCAATGGTGACAGGCAAAAAGGTTTGGAACAGTTAGAGCGTGCGGCTGCAAAAGGTATTTACGCAAATAACGAAGCTAAGTGGTGGCTATCGCAATTTTATGTAGCCGAAGAACAGCCTGAAAAAGCGTTTAAATTTTTAAACGAACTTGCTGCCAAATACACACAGAATCCGTTTTACCTTCAACGCTACGGAAATATTCTGCTCTATTGGTTGCGGCGTGCAGATGATGCAATCGGCGTACTAAAGAAAGCTATCACAATTCAAAATACTGAAGCTGAACGGTCCATCGCGTCAAGCCACAGTTCGCTCGGCGATGCGTACAGGTATAAAAATAATTTTGATGAAGCCATTCAATGGTATAAGAAATATTTAAACTCGATAAATATAGATTCTTCTTCAAAAGAAAACGCGTATTATCGGATAGGTTTTTGCTACGAAATTTCAGGAGATAGAACCACGGCTATCCAGTATTATCAGAGTGCCGGGAAGAACACCGATGCACAAGAAAGAATTAAAGCACCGTTGAGTTATGCAGATATCATTTTAACCAAAATATCGAATAACTTTGAAGCCGGTGATTATCAGGAGGTTATTAAATCGGCGAATGAGTTGATGACAATCAGCTCGCTGAATGAAGACCAGCGTGGTGAAAAATATTTCAGAATAGGACGCGCTTATTTTGAGTTGGGTAATTTTGATAAAGCGATTGAGATGTTCGATATTGTATTGCAAATTGAAAAGTTCAAACAAAATTGGATTTTACCTAACACACATTACCGGCTCGGTTTAGCACTGTTGAAAGTTGGAGAAAAAAAGAAAGCAAAGCAGGAATTCGAAACTGCTTTAAAATTCAAGGACTACACCGGCGAGAGAAGAATAAAGTTCGGAATTGAAAGCGAGTTGGATAAGTTATGAACTTTGAGCATAGAGCTTTGAGAACGGTGCTAAGAGCAATGAGCGGGGAGTAAGGCGATTTTAGAATACCACAAACGTATAAAGCGCTTCAACCACTATAAATATTCATGATATTTTAAAAATCTAATGAAACATACTCATCAAATCGCGTATATTATGGTATGATAAAAATTACCAACATCACAAAACAATTTCAAACCGTAACTGCGCTGGAGAATATCTCGTTTACCATCAATAAACAAGAATTCTTCGGGCTTCTCGGTCCAAATGGCGCTGGTAAAACCACACTTATGAATCTGCTCGTCGGTTACTTCGACTCTGACAGCGGGGTGATTGAGATTGCCAGTGAACGTGTAACCCGTGATAACCTGCACACGCGAAAAAACATCGGTTTAGTGCCACAGTCGCTTGCTCTTTACGACGATATTTCTGCTGAGGATAACCTTAAAATATTTGGAAGTTTCTTTCACATCGCCAAAAATGAACTCGTGATAAGAATAAAAGAAATGCTCGAATCTGTTCAGCTTTATGATCGCCGAAAAGATAAAGTAAAAACTTTTTCGGGTGGAATGAAACGTCGTTTGAATATGATTGCGAGCTTATTGCATGATCCTCCCTTAATTTTATGCGACGAACCGACGGTAGGTATAGACCCTCAATCGCGAAACGCAATTTTCGATTACCTGACAATGTTGAACCAGCAGGGTAAAACGATTGTTTATACTACACACTACATGGAAGAAGCGGAAAGATTATGCAACCGAATCGCCATTATCGATCAAGGCAAAATAATTGCTGAAGGATCGCTCGATAAATTATTGGAACAATTGCATTACGATGATACGATATCAATAATTAAGAACCAATCGACTATAGCTAATATGCACATCTTAAAAAGTTTTGGCGATTTGATAGATGTGAACGAACACTTTGAGCTGAAACCCAAACAAGGATTTTTATTATCTGAGTTTTATTCAATGTTAGAAAAGTATGAGATCGGTTATAAGTTTATCGAGACAAAAAGACCATCTCTTGAGTCGCTGTTTCTGCATCTGACAGGAAGGAGATTACGAGATTGAAAACCATCTATAAACTAATAATAAAAGAATATAAATTGTTGCTTTCCGACCGGCTTGGCATGACGCTGACGTTTATCATACCGTTGGCACTTATTTTTATATGGGGACTTGTATTCGGAAAGATCGGTTCGGGTTCACAAAAATTACGCTTGGCATTTGTAAACTCGAGTGATGCACCCATTTCCAGAAAAATTGAAAGGGCATTAGACTCATCGAAAACATTTGTTCTTCTTAAATCATACGAAGATGAAAATGGCAAACAAATCAAATTCGACACAAGCAGTGTACAAGATTATGTTAAGCGGGGCAGGATTTCAGCAGCATTAGTGATTCCGGTTGATGCATATACCGATACATCTTCGGGTTTGAAACTGAAATTCTATTATGACCCGAAAAACGAGATCGAAATGCAGTTAATGCAGGGAGTTCTTCAGCAAACAATTATGTCGGAAATCCCGGATTTGTTTTTGCAGGGTATGCAAAGGCAGGCAATAAAATATTTAGGCACCGATTCGGGAAAAGCTTTCAACGAAGCGATTGCCGGTACTGTAAGAAAATATTTTAAAATCGATCCGAAGTGGATAAAGATTCCATCGCTAAGTGATACGAACAATTTAGGCGGAAGTGATAAAAAAGAAAGAAATAAATTTTTTCAAAACATTCTTCAACTCGAACAAATTCAACTTGTAGGTCGCGATATCGCTAATCCATGGGCAACAAGAAATGTGGGCGGGTGGGCAATGATGTTTTTGTTGTTCACGCTTACTGCGACATCATCTTCGTTGTTCGATGAGAAAAAAAGTGGTGTGATTCTCAGAATCCTTGCATCGCCGATTTCCCGCGTTCAGATTCTGTGGAGTAAATATCTGTTCAATATGTCTCTCGGATTCATCCAGTTGAGTGTTTTATTCCTCGGTGGATCGTTATTGTACAAGATCAATATCTTTTCAAATATTTTCAATTTGGTTCTTATAATAGCTGCAGCGGTAATCGCATGCACAGCTTTCGGTATGCTTCTAGCGGCAGTCAGCAGAACTGCAGCGCAAGCAAACGGGTTAGGAATGTTTCTCATTTTAGCGATGAGCTCGATTGGTGGAGCTTGGTTCCCGACTGCCTTTATGCCCGACTTTATACAGACAATCAGCAAGGGAACAATCGTATATTGGGCGATGGATGGAATCCAGCAGGTTTTATGGCGCGGCGTCGGAACAGTGGAAATAGTTCCGAACATTGCTATCCTATTAGGTATTGCAATACTCATTACGTGTGTGAGTATTTGGCAATTTAAAAAGGGACATGTATTTTAATTACCTGCTCTAAGTCATATTATTATTTTGGCTTGGAGTTTTGATTGAATTCTCTTTCCATCATTTCAGCAGGGGGTCAATATTTATATCCAAGTTTCCTACCAATTTTTCAATCCGGTCTAATGTTGGTTTTCTATCTATGGAAATAGAGTATTTATTGTTGACAATCAAGACGAAAAAAGCTATATTTTGAGTATGAAACGAGAACTATGTCCAAAACGATAAACCCCGTCCTTATTGCCGCACGTGAACTATCCGTTCGCTTCGGTGAGCAGGTTGTTTTGAACAACGCAACAATGAGCGTTCATCAAGCTGATAGAATCGGATTGATCGGAAACAATGGTTCAGGTAAATCGACACTTTTAAAGATTATTGCAGGTATGATGGAACCGGATTCAGGAACGGTAACGCGACGGAGAAACATCATGATAGGATACCTCTCACAAGACTTACAACTCGACTCTGCTTTATCGGTGTACGAAAATATTTTGGAGGGAGCGCATGATGTTATCGAGATTCTAAGGGAATACGAGTCGCTTCCTGTTACATCAGAAAAACGGCATCTTCTTGAGGCACACATTCATCACCGGGACGGATGGAATCTGGAAAATAGGATTGAAACAGTAATGCATTCTCTGAATGCGCCTGAGAAGGATCGTGATATTACGACTCTCTCAGGTGGTGAAAAACGCCGTGTGGCTTTGTGCAAAGCAATTATCTCACGTCCCGATCTCCTCATACTCGACGAACCGACAAATCATCTCGATACACAATCGATAGAGTGGATGGAGGAATTTTTGGAAAAATACTCCGGTGCATGTCTCTTTGTTACGCACGATAGATATTTTCTCGATTCTATTGCGACCCGGATTATCGAGCTTACGAATGGCGTCTGTTACTCTCACACAGGTAATTACACCGACTTTATGCTTGATAAAGTTGAGCGTGAGTCGCAATTAGAAACGGAAGAAAGGAAGAGGAACCGTTTCTTGCTCAGGGAACTTGAATGGGTGCGCAAGGGACCACGGGCACGGAGAACCAAGTCGAAAAGCCGGCTCAGTAAATATTTTGAAGAGGTTGATAAGAAAGGGTATGAGCCAGATGCGGAAGTTGAACTGATTATTCCACATGCATCGGTTCTTGGCTCCAAAATTATGAACTTAAAGAATGTCGGGATTGAGCTTGGCGGTAAAAAACTATTTAGTAAAGTGGACTTCAATTTCGACAGAAAGAGGAAGTTGGGCATCATCGGTCACAACGGTTTAGGCAAAACCACGCTATTGAAAATCATACTCGGGGAATTGCGCCCAACAGAAGGCCATGCTGAAATAGGTGATAGAACAATCTTTAACTACATCGATCAATCGCGTTTGGCGTTGAACGATGAGAACACAGTCTTGCAGGAAATTGGAGAAGGTAATGAGTGGATTATCTTTGGCGAAGAACGTCTGACTGTGTGGAAATATCTGCGGCGGTTTCTGTTTGCCGATGACAGAATGCAGACGAAAGTCGGCAAACTCTCAGGCGAGGAGCGAAGCCGGCTCTTATTAGCAAAGATACTGAAAAATGGCGGTAATTTCCTGATCTTAGACGAACCGACAAATGATCTCGACCTGGCAACACTACGCATCCTCGAAGAAGCACTCTCGTCATTCGATGGATGTGTCGTCGTGGTGAGTCATGATAGGTACTTTCTGAATCGCGTTTGCAATGGTATTCTTGCCTTTGAAGGAGACGGCTATGTGCATTTCAGTGAAGGTGATTACGACTATTACCTTGAGAAACGTAACGCCAGGTTTGCAGAAAAAGAAGCGCAGTTGAACATGACAAAAGAGCACGATACAAAATTGAAACCACAGACCAAAAAGCCGGTAAAGAAATTAACATGGAAAGAAGCCAAGGAGTTGGAGGCAATTGAGAAAGACATTGTCCTCGCAGAACAGGAAGTAGAACGCATCGAAGCAATTTTCTCTTCAAACGATTTTTACGATAAGCATGGGGAGCATACTGTACAATTGACCGAGGAACTTACCTCGGCGAAGGAACAAATAGAGCGCCTCTATGTCCGATGGCATGAGCTTGAAGAATTACGGGCTGGGATGCAGTAAGCAATAAGCACGGAGCGATGAACAATTAGTCCCATAGAACGGGATAAACTTCGAGCAGAGAGTGAAGAGGGAGTGTGAAAAATAGTCAGTCAAGTGTTTATCCGTACCTGCACGCCGTAGTGCTATTATGCGTTTCGGCACGCAGGTATGTTTTATATTCTGAAATTGACATGTAAATAATAATTCATATTATTTTTGTTTAGCAGATTTTAAATATTTTTTTAAACCATTCTTTTCTAACTTTTTAGCTTTGAGAAGTACTGTCTTCTTTATTTTGTTTTTATATGCAGCAATATTTTTCCTGAGTATTGGATATTTAATTCCCAAAATTTCTACAGCTAAAAGAGCGGCATTCTTCGAATTATTTATTGCTACAGTAGCAACAGGAATTCCCTCGGGCATCTGAACAATTGAGAGGAGGGAGTCGAGACCCTTCAACCATCGCGTGCAGATTGGAACACCAATCACAGGTAGCGTCGAGATTGAAGCGGTCATTCCGGGAAGATGCGCCGAGCCGCCTGCTCCCGCTATGATAACCTGAATGCCGCGTTTCTCAGCGGTTTTTGCATATTTATATAAACGGTCGGGCGTGCGATGTGCCGAAACAATTGTAATCTCGTATTCAATTTTGAAACTCTTCAGCACATTTGCCGCTTCCTGCATAACAGGCAAATCCGAATCGCTTCCCATCATTATTCCTACCAATATCTTTTTCATTTTTTACTCTGTTTTTATTTTTAAAATTGATTTTATTTTTTCAGCTTGTTGAATTGCAACTTCTAAATTATTATTCAATATCGTTACGTGTCCCATCTTTCGGAATGGTGAAGTAGTTTCTTTCCCATAAAAATGAAACGATAAACCGGGAATACTAAGTGCTTCGTTCAATCCTTCGATTATAGGTTTTCCTTTGTAATTTTCTTCGCCTAATAAATTAAGCATCACAGCCGGCGAAAGGAGATCGGTTGAACCGAGAGGTAAGCCGGTAATTGCCCGAATGTGTTGTTCGAATTGGCAAGTTGCCGATGCTTCGATCGTGTAATGACCGGAGTTGTGCGGACGAGGTGCAATTTCGTTTACGTAAATATTTTCGCCTGCGAGGAACATCTCGACTCCGAATATCCCGACACCATCAAGCGCCTCGACCGACTTCACTGCAATCTGTGTTGCTTTCTTGGCAATATGATTTTCAATTCGTGCGGGTGCAAATATAAGGTCACATATATTAGCACGCTTATCGAATATCATTTCAACGACAGGATAAGTTTTTATTTCTCCCGATGTGCTGCGTGCTACCATAATTGCTAACTCTTTATCGAAATTTATCAACTCCTCAACCATCGATTCAGTCTGAATAGCGTTTTGTAAGTCGGATTTATTTTTCATAACTACTACACCCCTGCCGTCGTATCCGCCTTTGCGGGCTTTCTGAACGAACGGGAATTTCATCCGTGAAAGTGATTCTGAAGATTCAACATTCTGAAATTTCGGAATGGGGATTCCGTTTTCAGATAAAACTTCCTTCTGCCGCAATTTGTCCTGTATTATTTCTAACAAATATGGCGAAGGAAAAATATTATGTCCGGCATCGGAAAGTGTTTTTAATGTTTCTGTATCTATATGCTCAATGTCGAATGTTGTTACATCGCTTTGTTCAACGAGTTGCGTGATTTTTTCCTTGTCGTAAAAACTCCCGACGATTAATTCATCGGCAATTGCAGTTGCAGGGCATTTTGCTGATGGATCTAAAACGGAGATATGGAAGCCCATCTTCTTGGCTTTTTGGGCCATCATTTTTCCAAGCTGCCCACCGCCAATAATTCCGATTTTCATTAATGGATACTTATGTTGTTTCATTTATTTAAATATAATATTCTAAATTGAATTATGTAACTGAAGTTACGCAAAAGAGTCATTCTGATCCCGCTCGTAGAGCGGGAGAAGA
>JASEGV010000086.1 GCA_030017895.1 Bacteroidota bacterium
CTTAAATATACAAAAAAAAGTATTCAATAAGTCAATTTTTGGAACCGCCCTTTACATATTTATCATAATCTACCTGGCTGATTAAATTCTTTTCAACTAATTGTCTCTGACGTTCTTCTTGCTGTTCAGCAAGTTTCCGTCGCGATTGTGCCGATAAAAGTCGTGCTTGAAGCTCGTCGTCATTAATTTTCAGGAGTAATTCACCCTTTTTGACTTTTTCACCTTCTTTAAAATAAATTTTTGTAATCTTGCCGGAAATCTCGCTTCTGATTTCTACTTCTTCATTCGAAAGAATAGTTCCAACCGTAACAACCTTCTCACTAATTTTTTTCGGATGTATTATCTGGTACTTAACCGAAATTTGTGGATTTCTTGCGCTGGGCCCTGAAGTGTTGTTTTGTTTGGTTCCGCCCGAAAAGAGGACTTTGATAAGAACCAAAGCTACAATTACTACACATATAATAATTAAGGTAAGCTTATAACGACTCTTATTTATCATGTTGGAAATATAAGAAATATGCTCTAATTTTCAAATCATAACAGAAATAGTCAACGATTAAGTCAATATTCTCCTTACCGAATCCTTTCATAAGACTTCATTAGCTTCCCTCCCACTTTTACAAATTCACATAATTGTTGCTGTTATGAGATTACCAAACAAATCCTCCAGTTCTTTTTCCGACTCCATTTTCTCAATACTTCCAATCCACATGACTTATTGGCGTTCTGTTTAATTCTTCTTTTAAAGATTTCCACCCTGGTACGAATTTATCCGTATAAGCCTTGAAGCGTTCGTTATGACGATGCTCTAATAAATGAACCATCTCGTGTACAACTATATACTCTAAACATTGCGGCGACTTCTTGGCTAATTCCAAATTTAGCCAAATTCGATTAGCCCTATGATTACAAGTTCCCCACTTGGTCTTCATCCTTTTAATACCAAACTCATTAACTGACACTTTCATTATCACTTCCCACTTTGATACTAGTTTAGGTATCGACTCTTTTAACCTTTCGCGATACCACGCATCCAAAATAGCTTTTCTTTGTAATCTCGATGAATGTGGTCTTACATATAACTCAATATGTTCATGCTTTAATACAACTTTTGGGACTGCTTTATTTTCAGTAACCTTTAAAAGGTATCTCTTGCCGTTATAAAAGTGGCTTTCATTTGAGATATAGTCTCTCGGTGTTTCTCTTACCTGATTTTTAAATTTGGTCTGATGTTTTTTAATCCAGCCCAATTTAGAAATCGCAAATACTCTAATAGTATCCATACTCAACCGTGATGGTGCGGATATTCTAACACGTCCTGTTGGTGGGTGAACACTCAGATGAATATTTTTAATGTGTTTCTGTATCACTTCTACAGTAATATCGCCCAATTTTAATTCCTGCATCTTAATATTCTTGTTGTTTCTTAACGATCGGGAAGATTCTTTCAACTTCATTAATATCCTTAAGAACTTTGTATAAAGCGGCTTTTATTTCGTTTTCTTTTTGAAGGTTACCCTTCCAATCGGCTTTCTTGTTGTAACGAACGGCTGCATCGCAGGCAAGCGCCTTCTCCTGATTTTCTTGGAGGTTATGATATAGAACTCTTAGCGCCGGTGTTTTCAAATCGGCAGGAATATTATCGCCCTTTCCTTCATTTACTTTCTTTGCCAACTCTCCGATTTTCTTTAAATACTCTTTATAATCTACAGCCTTGGCTTTTCTCTCTTTGATAATTTCATCTAACAGCTTTGACATACGATCAAAGAATGCGGGGTCTATCAAATGCTCTTTGATGATTTTCTTCCGCACGTTGTTTTCAATTGTTTCAGCAACCGCCTCATGATTGCTTTTTATACTTTGAGGTAAACTGTTAATGGCATCGGCAATTCCGGAATTTACAATAATATCCAACAGACTTATATCACCGAACGGAGAAACAACTCTTGGGTCTTCAGCTTGAATATAATTATCAATCAGGTGCCGCATATCTGCTTCATAAGTCTTTAAGTCAAGTGTTTCGCCGCTTGCTTTGCGGATTTCTTCTCTGAGATCTAAATAAAAATCTATTTTCTTTTTAATATCATTAATCTCTTCATCGTCATAACCTGCTTGTACTAATTCTGCGGAGATGTTAGCGTAAGCACGGATTAATGCAACAGTCGATTTATACAATGCTGTGCGCCTTACTTCCGTTGCCTTCAGGTCATCCTGTTTTTCCGTATTACCGCAGAAGTATCTAATAGATGTCAATGTATCTTTTGGTGGCGGCACAGGTTCACATAGCAACGCAATCGCTTCAAGTGCTTCGTCTAATCTCTCTCGACCTTTCTTCATGCGATCTTGTAATAAAATATCGCATTCTTCTTTTTTGAATGTATCATAATCCAATTGTGATGTATATACTGATACCGCATCCTCAACTTTCTTAAATAAATCTTTATAATCAACAATATATCCAAATTCTTTATCGTCAGTATCCAAACGGTTTACGCGGCATATTGCCTGAAACAATCCATGATCCTGCATACTCTTATCAATGTATAAGTATGAGCAAGGTGGCGCGTCAAATCCAACAAGCAATTTGTCAACAACAACAATCAGTTTTAAATTGACAGGTTCTTTTATGAATTTTGCCTTTGCATCATCTTCATATTTTTCTGTGGTTTTACCATTCAGTAGAGATACATATAAGCGATAGACGTATTCTTTTTCAGTTTCAGTATTTTCTCCAGTGTCCTCTGTTGTAATATCGCGTGTAGTAGGATTGTAAGAAGTTATGATTGCACATTTGTCATTTAATTCTGTTCTCTGGAATAACTCATAATATCGGGATGCCTCATAAATACTTGATGCTACAAGGATGGCATTTCCGCTTTGAGAACTTAAACGTGGTTTAGTATTGAAATCGAGTATAATGTCATTTACTATTCTCTCCATCCTGTTTTTCGAGCTAAGCACCTTTTGCAACGTGCCCCATCGCTTTTTCAGTTCTGACTTCTGAAAATCATTCAGACCTTTGGTTTTTGCGTCAAACCATATATCAATTTTATCGGGAGATGATATTTTCTGGTCAATATCTCGTGCTTCATATACTAAATCGAGTATTACCTTATCTTCAACGCCTTCGTTGAATTTATATGTATGGATATATTTACCGAACACTTCTAAGCTGGTTTGTTTATCCTGTTTCAACAAAGGAGTTCCGGTAAAGCCGATAAATACTGTGTAAGGCAGCATAGCTTTCATCGTTTGATGAAGCTTACCACTCTGTGTGCGATGGCATTCATCTACAAATACAAATAAATCTCCAACTGCTTTTGATGGACTGTTTTTTAGCTCCTCAATAAACTCATCAAAGTTATCTACATCTCTCTTTCCAAACTTATGAACCAGTGAACAAAGCAAACGTGGTTTCGCTTGTCCTAATTGATTCATAAGGTCTCTGCCGCTTCGAGTGCGATATATTTGTTCACCGGCTTCGGCAAAAACTCTTTCAATCTGTTTATCGAGTTCATCACGGTCTGTAATGATGGCAACTCTCGCATTTGGATTATTTTCCAATATCCATTTTGCCAACAGCACCATAACAATGCTTTTACCGCTGCCTTGCGTATGCCAGATGATGCCGCCTTCATGCCTGCGCACATGTTCCTGTGCCGCTTTTACGCCGAAGTACTGGTGCGTTCGTGGAAGTTTTTTAATTCCACCGTCGAACACTATAAAGTCATAGATAAGTTCAAGAAAGCGCTTCTTGTTACACAGCTTCATTAGGTATTTATCTAACTGAAGTAAGTTGTCGTCGTGCTCATCCTCTTTCCATTTCAAATAATACTTTTCAGGTGTGCCAATGGTTCCGAAACGCAAACCCTCAGTATCGTTTCCGGCAAATATAAACTGAACCGTTGAGAAGAACGATTGTATAAATTCCCTTTGCTGGTTTACAATGCTCTGTCTGATGCCATCACCGATAGAAACAGTGCTTCGTTTTAATTCCAAAACTGCAAGAGCAATTCCGTTTACGTATAAAACGATATCAGGACGTTTTTCCCTTTCACCTTGTACAGTTACTTCTTCAGCAAAAGCAAAATCGTTTTCCTCAATCTTATTCGGATCCCATTCTATCAAATGAACGGTTTCATAGTTCTCGCCAACCTCAGCTTTTACTTTTACACCATAACGTAGAAGCTGATAAACATTTTTATTGTTTGTGTATAAACTCTCGTTGTAGTTGTTGGCAGTGGTACGCAACTCGTGCAATGCTTTGTTGATGAGAGTCTGACCGTATCCTTTTTTGATAAGATACTTTTTGAGTGTGTCTTCATCAATGTTGCTGTTGTTTGGTCGGCCTTCCCAATTACCGAGATATCTATAGCCCAATTGATTGAACAACTGCACAATACGGTTTTGGGTTGATCTTTCTATTTGTCCAACGTCTGCCATTATCTAAATAGTTTTATATATTTTTCAAATGAGAAAATTCGGTTTCGTTTATATCCTGTGGTTTCTATTATTATTTCCAATCGTATAAAATCTTCTATCAATCGTAACGCCGTTGAGATATTAATATGCAGCGAATCGGAAACATCCTGACTGTCGGTGATGGGATTGCTGTAGAGATAATGCAAGAAAGATTTTGCGAGCATAGTTTTTCTCCCCAGGCTCATTATTTTCTGTTCGCATTTCTGACGCAATGCAATTATTGAACGAAATGCCTGAATAGAATTTTCAGCAGTTTGTCTGACGCCTTCTAGAAAGAATTTTATCCATTGAGTCAGATCGTTATGCGTTCTTACTCTTGTAAGGTTATCGTAATAAAATGATTTATTTCTATCGAAATAATCTGACAGATACAATGTTGGTTTTACCAACAAACCCTTACTAACCAGATACAATGTAATTAGCAATCTGCCGATTCTTCCGTTTCCATCTAAAAACGGATGAATGGTTTCAAATTGATAATGAGCTATACCTATCTTTATCAAATGAGGTAATTGTACTTGCTCATTATTAAGAAATTTTTCCAGATCACTCATCAATTCAGGTACCTCATTTTCATGTGGAGGAATAAATACAGCATCATTAAGCGAACTTCCACCGATCCAATTTTGGCTGGTGCGAAATTCACCGGGCTTTTTGTGCGTACCTCGTACACCTTGTAAAAGCTCGAGATGGGTTTTTCTTAGCAGTCTATTTGACAGTGGAATTTTTATTAACTCCTCTATCGCATCGTTCATTGCCCGAATATAATTCTGCACTTCCTGCCAGTCGTCTTTTTTCTCCGGAAGTATGTATTCCTGTTTTTGAAGAGCTTCTTCTATGTTCGTTTGAGTTCCTTCAATACGGCTGCTTGTAATACCTTCCTTTGCAACGTGCATCTTTATAAAAAAATCCACGTCGGGTATTAATTGTGAAAAAGCGTTCAGTTCTCCTAATTTGATATCGGCTTGACTGAGCAGTATATTTAATTCCGGATTGCTTATTTGCCAGCTGATATTAATTACACTTGGGCTGAAACTTTTGTATTGATATTGGCTTTTAAAATTACCGGCTTTAAAATCTTTTATATCCATTGTTGTTTTATGAGTTTCTGCAAATATAATTATTTATATTTGTATTTACAAGTATATCTGCAAATATACTTGTTCTTTTTGCACTTCTGCATAAATAAATACGCATAATTGCATTTATACCGTTTTCTTCGAATATGCCGATTTTCATTCACATTTGTGTCTAAATTAGACGTATTTTCCCAGTTAATAAATTCTGCATCATGCCTTGCTTGAGCATTTTGTATTTCTCTAATTTCTTTTCTAAGGATTCTATTTCGGTATCCATATCGGAAAGGATTTGGGCAATGTGGATTTGTTTGGCTTTCTCTTCAGGAAGTTGAATTTCAAATTCTCTAAGGGGTGTTTTGATAATTTGAGGTTGTCCTGATCCAGTAATACACTTACGAAAATCTTGGTTTGCAAGTATGTAATAGAAAAATAACTTGTCAATAGAAATATTTCTATCAACATTTATAACCATTGCATTACCAGTAATCCAACACTTATCAATTGTTCTGTTAACAGTTCCACAAGTTGAACCTCTACAGGTAATTGTTGTCTGCCAAGTTTCGTGATTATATTTATCATACATCCCTACAATTCCATTTGCTCCATAAACCAAATAACCATCTTTAACAAAAACATCTTGCGATATTGTTTGTGGCTGATAAATCTCTGCTATCTTCCCCAACTTCTTCACTTGCCATTTGTCTGAACTGTGATTTATGTGATTTAATGATTGCCCTGATTTTTTTTTATCTTTTAAATCACGGTCATCAAGTGAATCCCAAAAATCCGGGTTCAGACATTTTTGCATAGCTCCTTGCTTGATGTTTCGCTTTTTGGCGATGAGTTTTTCTAATTGTGTAATGAGCCCTTCGACTTCGCTCAGGGCAAGTGCGATGGCGGTTTGCTCGGCTTTGGTGGGGGGAAGGGCAACTTTGTACTTTGCAAAGGAAATTCCTGTTAATTGCGGAACTCCGCTACTCTCAAAGAAAATATTAATTTTGTAGTTTATAAATTCAGTTAAATACTTAGCATCAATATTTTTATGTGGCATCAAAACAAGCAATCTACCAATTGCACCATATTCCTCACTTCTTTTAAAGGCGGTTCCTAATCCCACGCCTCTGCCAACAACTGTTAGACTTTCACCACTAAATTCAGATACATTGTAATACCCATATAATCCAGCGCCTAATACTGTGTTTGAATATACGGGGTACTTGTAATTGGAGTCTTGATCCTTTGAATAGTTTTCTTTTTTTAAATCTTTGCCAACAGAAATTATAGAAATATCTCCAATTGCCTTCACCTCCCAATCGCTCGGAATAATGCCAACCTCAGTATTTTTAAATCCTTCTACCATTTGAATTTCATTTGCTTTAAATGGTTTCATCATTATACGGCACTGCCAATTGCTGTTCGATCAATGCTTTTAATTCTTCCCTGTTGGGCAAATAAAGCTGATATTTGCTCACAAAAAGTTGGGATGAAATATTATGCATAGCATATTTTACAAGCAACTCGTCCTTTTCTTTAGCCAACACAATACCGACAGGCGGGTTATCGCCTTCGGTGTTTTCTTCGCTTTCGAAATAGCCAAGATACATGTTCATTTGTCCAACGTCTTCGTAACCGGCTTCCTCTTTTTTCAGATCAATCAGCACAAAACATTTTAGAATACGATGGTAAAAAACCAAATCCACATAGTAGGAGCGGTTGCCTACGGGTACACGGTACTGCCTGCCAACAAAGGTAAAGCCTTTGCCTAACTCAAGCAAAAAATGTTGTAACTTGTCAATAATTCTTTTTTCAAGGTCAGATTCACTTAAATGGTAAGGTTCGGGAATTTTTAAAAACTCCAACACATAAGGTTCACGAATAAGGTCTGTAGGATTTTCTATCAGTTGCCCCTGTTTGGCTAACTGTAATATGCCCTCTTTGTCTTTTGATGCAGCCAAACGGAGAAATAAGGAAGATTTTTTCTGGCGTATCAACTCTGTGGTACTCCAGTTTTCAATGATAGTTTGTTTTTCATAAAATGAACGTTCCAGCGGGTCTTCTATTTTAAGCAACTCTACCCAATGAGTCCAGCTTAATTGGTGCGGAAGCTCCGCACTAATTGGGTAAGTGATGTAGAATTGTCTCATCCGTTTAAGATTGCTTAAACTAAAACCTCTACCATGAAGTAATAAAAGGTCTTTTGATAAGCTTTCTAAAAGTCCTTTTCCATAATCTGCTTTTACTTTTCCACCTTGCTCAAACTCCACAACGTATTGACCGATTTTCCAATAGGTTTCTATAAGATAGGTATTAACAGCTAAAACAGCTTTTTGTCTGCTCTGTACATAAACATCTGAAATCTGCTTTACAAGATCGTTATAATTATTTTTTTGATGGTTTATTTCCATACAAACCCCATTTTTTTCAGGTGAGTATTTACTTTTTCTTCCAGGTCTTTCACTTCTTTGTTTTGCTGTGGCAATGGCGTTTCGTAGCGTTCAGCCAATTCCTTAATGCGTTGTGTAAGTCGGTGGCTTATGTTGTCCATCTCGGTTCTAATACGGTGCTCCATACTACGCATCCATTTCTTTTCAACTACAATAGATTTTATTTCGTCAATACTTAGCTTGGGATATTGTGCAATAACTTTCTTTTCCAAATCGGCATTTGTGACTTTTATTTTGGTTTGCACTTCGGCTTCATCATCCATCAGCTTTTTGTATTGGTTAAGCATGTCGTATTCTTCAGCATTATCGGCATTTCTTTTCCCCAACTCTTTAATTGCTTTCTGTAAATTACCTTTGCTAATCTTACCTTTATCATCTATTGCATTAGCAAGTAAACCATCTTCGCCTCCGCTCTGTGGTGAGCCTGTCGAACCATATTCTTCGCGCAATTCATCCATCTTTGCGGTCAGTGTTTCGGCTTGCGTTTCCAAATCGTCAATGGCTTTTTGTTCTTTAACAAAATATTCCTGTATAATCAAAGCCGGTGGTATCAACCTGCCTTCCAGTCCTTCAATACCCTGAACATATTTAACCGCAACCGCCTTTTCCTGGGCTGAGCCTGTCGAAGCCTTGGTTTTCTTTTCTATGCGTTTTACCTCCTTGCCCGCCTTCCAACCATCGTCTGTAAGTTCGTACATATCATCTTGCATTGTCTCAGCCCAGTAGTCCATAATGTGCTGGTACATTGCATATTTATCTGTCAGTTGTTTGTCTGTGTAATGTTTCAGCAGGTTTTCAGAAATAACTTGTATTTCTTTTTTTGGGTGCAAAGGCTTTCCCTTCGGCAGGCTCAGGACAGGGTCCAATGCCTTAGCATAAGCAATAGTTTCGTTTTTCCACTTATTAAATACTGCATCCATCTTTTTGCTGAATGCAGTAAACTCGGGATGCTGGAATATTGTGTTTTTTATTTCTTCCTTTGCAACATATAAGGCAGAATAGTTTGCCCGTTTGCTTGCAGTGAATAAAGTATTTTTTAACGTCGGATAAACTTCCCAATAATTTTGCAGCTCATCAATATCTCGGTTGGGAATGTCGCCTAAAAGATGTGCTTCAATATCTTGTAAGTCTTCCGCTTCCTGGCTGTCAATGTATCGAGGGATGTTCAGGTTGTAATCGTTCTTAGTATCAGCAATTTCTGCAATGGGAATTATGCGTGAATACTTTGGTACTTCAATCTGGTTATTAAACGTGTCAACAATCTTGTGGATGTCCTCATCACGCAGGCGGTTCTTATTGCCGTCTTTGATAAAGCCCTTGCTCGCATCGACCATAAATATACCTTTGCGATTTTCAGCGTTTTCTTTATCAATCACAATTAAACATGCGGCAATGCCTGTTCCGTAAAACAAGTTGGGCGGCAAACCAATAATACCTTTAACGTAACCCCTCTGAATAATATTTTTCCGGATGTCCGCTTCGGTATTCCCACGAAACAACACACCCAAAGGCATAACTACACAGCCCTTTCCTTTACTTTTCAATGAACGGATAATGTGCAGTAAAAAAGCATAATCACCGTTCTTCTTGGGCGGAATACCATAGTCTTGAAATCTTCTGTTCATATCGTTAACTGCATCAACACCATTCCCCCACGATTTATAACTAAACGGCGGATTTGCGACTACATAATCGAATGTTTTCAATGATCCGTTGTTGTCTAAGAATAGCGGACTTGCAAGTGTGTTGCCTTGTTTAATACCCAATACATCGGATGCGTGATTATGCAGCACCATATTCATACGCGCAAGCGCTGCGGTGGCAACATCATTCTCCTGTCCGAAGAGTGAAATGTTTTTCTCTGCTTCATCACCGACTTTTAACAATAACGAACCCGATCCGCAAGTTGGATCGTACACTGTGGTAGCTGCACTTGTGTTTTTACTGCTGATACCGATTATTTTTGCAATCACACGGCTTACTTCTGCCGGTGTATAAAACTGTCCCTTACTTTTACCGCTCTCAGTAGCAAAGTGGCGCATTAAGTATTCATAAGCATCTCCAAGAATGTCATCCCCCTCAGCTTTGTTTTTACTGAAGTCGAGTTCCGGATTTTCAAAAATAGCGATCAGATTAGTGAGTTTCTGCACCATATCTTTACCGCTGCCTAACTTATCGGGATTGTCAAAATCAGCTAAATCAATTGTTCCGGTAAGATGGTTTGCCTCCGCAATTTTACCTATGATTTTCTTGTTTATATCCTCGCCAATCGTCGGCTTACCTTTTAGTTTCACCATATCCTTGAAGCTTGCACCTTCAGGTACTGTAATAGGAGCATAATGCACACCCGCGTATTTATCGCTGATGTATTTGATGAACAACATCACTAGCACATAGTCTTTGTACTGGCTTGCATCCATACCACCGCGTAGTTCATCGCAACTTGCCCATAGAGAACTGTATAGTTCGCTTTTTTTAACCGCCATTTATTTTAATTCCGTTCTTGTTCGTTTGATGTTTGAAAATATAACAAAATTATTGGGATTAGCAAAGAGGAAAATAATCATCCGGTCATATACCCAATCCCTATTTAATCCAGACCATATAGTTGAGGGTCTACTTCTTTACTCCTCTTGTAGGCGTTGGGGCGGGTTAGTTATAAGTAAAGGGTAGTTCTAATAATTAATCCGTCAACTGACTCCAGTACGACCAGCGGCATTCTTCATTACCTTTAAATATTGACTTGTAGAGCGAACTGTCAGTTCGCTCATTTGAAGACGAAGTATCACTTCGTCCTACACGCCTCCTAGCTGCCGCCGAGCGCGCATTGTCCATATCCTCCAACCGCTTAAGGAATATTAGATACGACATCTGCTCGATAGCAGTGATAGGGTTGGCTATACCGCCTGACCAAAACTTATCCCACAACGCATCTACTTTACTTTTTAAAATTGGATCGGTTAACATTTGTATTTGCTTTCATCTTTATATTCTTCGACCCCTTTTGTGTTTTCAGTGTTGGTTTTATCGAACCCCTTCGTTTCCCCCTTTTTAAGGGGGAATGTTTTTATGGCATCTTCAATTTTT
>JASEGV010000087.1 GCA_030017895.1 Bacteroidota bacterium
CGCAGGGACTTGTAATTCATCAGCAATATTTCGTTGAAGGATACTTTCTAGATATCTTTACAACCGTCAATGGTCAATTATTTGCAATCGAGTGTGAAGGAGCCAGATATCATCGCGTTGGCGGAAACAGAACGGGACGATTGTTGGGTGATGATATCCTGAAGGAACGGATACTTACTCAATGTGGATACAAAGTAATTCACATACTCTATGAAGAATGGATAACAATTCAGGATCAACAACGTTGGCTACGTCAAAAATTACATTTAGACTAAGGGGACTTCCAAAAACTAACTTTAAAGTGTGAGAAAACAAGCATCAAAAAACAAGTATGAGGAAGAAAAATGAAAATGAAGCATCCCGGGTTCTTTGAAGAACAAAACAAGTTGGAGCGAATAAGAAGTTATTTGATCGATTCCACAGCGAATTGGAGCGTCAGCATATGATCCTCAACAAAGGAAAGATAATTGATGCGAGTATTGTTGAGGTACCAGTTCAACGAAATACCAGAGAGGAGAATGAGGCGATATGGGAAGCAAACTCCAATAAAATGAGCCATAAAGATACAGATGCTGCCACCCACGATAGTATTCCCGGACAGAAGTTACTGAGCAAGCACGACTGGGGACAGACCTTGCATGGAGACAGCGCTTACACGGGAGAACCATTTGAACGAGTTGTCAACCGATGTAGCATGAAAAACCAAATTCACGAAAAAGGATACCGGAATAATCCTTTGACCAAGAAGCAGAAAGAGCGGAATAGAAAGAAAAGCAAGGTTAGAGCGCGAGTTGAACACGTTTTCGGATTTATGAAACAGGCTACGAGACACGTTATTATTCGTACCATAGGAATGGTGAGGGCGAAAGTGAAGATTGGATTGTTGAATCTCACTTACAATTTGTGCCGTTATAGCTATCACCTGCAACCCGAAAGGGCATAGTGTGCCCACTCAGGTGGAAAAGGAGAAAAAGCCCTGATAAAAGGGTCAAACGCATGGCACAACGAACACAACAGCAACATTTTCATTTCATTAACTGACAATTGAACACTAAAATTCTATTAACAAAGAATTAAATGAACATAAACATAGTTTTTGGAAGTCCCCATTGTATATTGTTGCTGGCGTAGCTCAGTGGTAGAGCAGCTGATTCGTAATCAGCAGGTCGTCGGTTCGACTCCGACCGTCAGCTCTAAAATATTCGTAATAAACCGTTCCGTCCCGTTATTTGAGCGGGACGTGAATCCTCGTTCCGAAAGTTATTCGGAACGGGACTGGTAGTCGGTTCAACTCCGACCAACAGCTCAAAAATTTGTAAAAGCCCGCAGCAGTTGTTCTCCAACCGCCAAAGCCACGTTACATTTTTGTTCAATAATATGTTTCATTAAATCAATCTTAAAAATAAATGAAAAAAAATACTTTACTCATTCTTATATCACTAATACTGATATTTACCGGTTTTACAATTGCTCAAACTCCGGCATATAATTTTTATTTTGGTAACATCCATTCTCATACATGGTATTCAGATGGGAATGCAGATAAAACTCCTGCCTCGTACCCGGCTCCTGTTGCTAAAGCTATGGAATATGGAAGAACTGTTGCAAATAATTTGAATTTTCTTGCAGTTACTGACCACAATCATAACGAGAGTTTGAGAATGACATTAGCATACTGGCGATCAGGTGTAATTGAAGCTGATACTGCAAACAAAGATGGAATCTTCGTGGGATTATATGGACAGGAGTGGGGCACGATTAGCGGTGGTGGGCACGTCTTGGTTTTGGGAACCAATAAATTGATTGGTTGGAATCCTGGAGTTTACGATGTTTATGTCGCAAAAGGAGATTACAAAAACCTGTGGAAGAAAACTGATTCACTCAACGGGTTTTGTTATCTTGCACACCCAAATAGTTCTGACTTTGGAAATCTTATAAACACGGTATACGACTCTTCTTACGATTGCGTGATACAGGGGACTGCAATTAAAAGCGGTCCAGCTTTTTCAACGAACATTACACAAACTGAACCTTCCAGCTCGAATGATGAATCTTATTATCATAGTCTTTTAAAACGTGGTTATCACGTAGCTCCAACTTCGGATCAAGATAATCACTATACAAACTTCGGTATGAGCAACCAACAGCGAACAGTTGTAGTCGCCCCAGCCTTAACGCAGTCTGAAATTCTAAATGCATTGAGAAATCGTCGAGTATATGCCTCCGAAGATAACAATATAAAAGTTCAATTCGAGGTAGGTACAAATCTTATGGGCGATATTTTTTCTACCGCCCCGCCTTTTAATGTTAGAGTAAAAGTTTCAGATGCAACCCCGAACGATGTCGTTTCTAAAATTGAAATCAGATATGGAATACCGGGATCCGGTGCGGTTCCAACTGTTTTAGCCACTGTGAGCGGCAGGGATTCGTTAGTTACTACAGTTACTCAATCGCTCGGTTCCACTTATTATTATTATGTTTTTGTTCAACAAAACGATGGTCATCGAGTATGGACTGCCCCGATGTGGATAACAGCTAAAGAAGATCAGTTGCCAGTTACTTTCGGATCGTTCACAGCAACTTTAAATCTTAATGGTGGTGGAGTAGATCTTAAATGGTCAACGCTCACTGAAAAAAATAATTACGGTTTCTATGTTCAACGTAAAAAAGATACTGAAACAAATTTTCGTACACTAAATTATCATGTAATTCCAGGTTTGGGTGAACCACACGAATATTCTTACACAGATACTACCATTGTAGAAGCGGGTAACTATGAATATCGAATTATGCAAGTTGATACCGACAGTATGAAACATTTTTCCTCAACTGTACCAATAAGTTTTACACCTACGGCGGTTTTTGAAAATTCGGGACTCCCTTCGGAATATAAATTATTCCAAAATTACCCCAATCCGTTTAACCCTGTAACGAACATACAATATCAAGTTCCCGAATACACCTTTATTTCATTAAAAGTTTTTGATGTCTTTGGTAGAGAAGTCCAAACGTTGGTCAATGGTTACATTCAGCCAGGTTATCATCGAGTAGAATTTGATGCCTCTCAAATTGCGAGCGGAATTTATTATTATCAACTAAAAACGCCAAATTCTAACGGTTTAATGGGGAAAATGATATTACTCAAATAAAAGCTACTTGGAAGTGTTTTGCAATTGTTAGAAAATAGTAATATATTAGCACCAGAAAAATATAAAATATTAGGAGATTTTAATGAAAGACGGTATTCACCCGACATATAAAAAAGCGATTGTAACTTGTATTTGCGGAAATACATTTGAAACACGATCGAGCATTGGTAATATAAAATTAGAAATTTGCTCGGCTTGCCATCCATTCTTTACAGGAAAACAGAAATTGCTCGACTCGGCAGGTCGTATCGAAAGATTCAATCGTAAGTATTCTAAACCAAAAGAAGAAACTCCAACAGCATAGTCGGAGTCGGTAAAAGTTTTGTAAAAAACGGAATGTATAACTTGCATTCCGTTTTTTTGTTTAAGTCGGATTGCAACCCATAAACAAGCAAGTATAAAATATGAAAATATATATCTTTGAAGATGAAGGCTACCAAAATTTTTTGCCGTTGACGTATTTCAGACCTGTGTATGATTTACGTTGCGGAGCACTTTCGCTGAAAGAAAAAATTGAAAAATATCTTAAAAATAAAGTAACCGGTTTACACACACGGAATGAGTTGTCCGGCGTTACAAAAGAATCATACCCTAAAAAAGATATTAATAATTTCCCAACCGATTATTCCTTATTTATTAACGGTCGGATAATTGCAGATAAAAATTTTTTTAAAGAGATAAAGTTTGAGAAGAGTATCGATCAATTATTTATCAGCGGCGATACAATTGTTGCTGCCTACCTTACTCCTCAAACGTTAGAGTCGATGAAAAAATATTGGCTCGAAAATCCCTTCCCTTTATTCCAAGTTCCTAATTTTAAAAATATTCTGATACATAATATAAATGCACAGGTTGCAAATTATCCGTGGGATTTAATTACTTTTAACGGTGATGAAATCGGAAACGACTTTTTCCTTCTTGCAAAAGAAATGAAGGGTAAAACAATTTTAGGAAAAATACATAAAGGTGTACACTTACTCAATCGTCAAAACATAATAATGGATCGGGAATCTGAAATTTACCCCGGTGCTGTTTTGGATGCTTCGAACGGTCCGATAATAATTGGCGCCAATGTTCTGATTATGGCAAACTCGGTAATTACAGGCCCGGTCTATATCGGCGATGACTCAATTATAAAAGTGGGTGCAAAAATCTACAGTAATACTTCTATCGGTGATTCATGCAAAGTAGGTGGCGAAGTTGACTCAACAATTATCCAATCGCATTCGAACAAGCAGCACGATGGATATTTAGGTCATGCGTATGTAGGCAGTTGGGTTAATATCGGCGCCGATACGAATAACAGCGATCTAAAAAATAATTATTCTCCAATTAAAGTTACTATCAACGGGAAGTTAATAAATACAGGGTTGATACATTTCGGAACCATTCTTGGAGATCATTCCAAGACGGGTATCAATATGATGTTCGATACAGGCTCTGTAGTAGGAGTTTATTGCAATCTGTATGGTGCAGGTTTGCCACCCCGATACATTCCCTCGTTTACCAGAGGGAGCGGCTCGGGACCGTTAAAAACAAATTCATTTGAAATGAGTATCGATACTGCAAAAATTGTTATGGCACGTCGCAATGTCCAACTTACCAAAGAATATGAAGAATTAGTAAAAATAGTTTTCGATGACACACAAACCGAACGTAAACAAGCAGGTATACTATAGAATCATTATGACATTAACCGATCAACAAAATATATACGAAGGTGTTCGCGGGACTTCCATCAAAATATTAAATCGGATCGAAAGAACCGACGCATATCTCGATAAACTGCTTGATGCTGAACTGCGAAGTAAAGACCTTTCGGATTTAGATAAAAGTTTATTGAATGAAATTGTTCATGGTGTAATCAGGTGGAGAAGCCGGCTTGACTGGGTAATTAACGGATTCTATCACGGAAATTACGTGAAGTCGGAGATTAATTTAAAAAATGCAATGCGCGTTGCAACTTATCAAATTTTATTTCTACAAAAAATACCGCACCATGCAGCAGTCAACGAAGCAGTCGAGTTTATTAAACGGCTCAATGGTGAGAAAGCTGCTAATCTTGTAAATGCAGTTCTTCGTACTATAATCCGTAACATTGACGAAATAAAGTTTCCTGACCCTGCCACAGATACGGTACATTATTTGGGCGTTTACTATGCACATCCAACGTGGATGGTAAAAAAATGGTTGGCACGTTTTGGATTTGAAGAAACTCAGAAACTTCTACTAGCGAACAATCAGATCCCCGAAATTACAATTCGTATTAACCGGTTAAAAATTGAACCTGCAAAATTTTTGTCATCTCTTGAAGAATCGAAGTTATCATATCAAGGGTCTGAGTATATCGATTATTATCTCAGAGTGCGGAACCTTTCCGAACTGTCGGAGTTGAATTATTTCCAAAGTGGATACTTTACAATTCAGGACGAAAGCGCCGCCCTGCCATCAATTTTATTGAACCCGCAACCGTGCGAACGTGTGATTGATATGTGTGCTGCCCCGGGCGGAAAAACCACACACCTTGCTGAGTTGATGAAAAATTCAGGTAAAATTATCGCGATAGATAAGTATGACCATAAATTGAATCTCATCCGTACAAGTTGTGATCGGCTTGGGATTGATATAGTCGATTATGTTGTCGGCGATGCAAGCGAACTTGAATTAGAAAGTGCCGACAAAATTTTAGTTGATGTTCCTTGTTCCGGACTCGGTGTTTTGCGGAAAAAACCGGATATAAAGTGGAAACGAGAACCCGATGATTTACTAAAATTGAACGTCTTTCAAACCGGACTGCTTAATAATGCAGCAAAATTATTGAAACCGGGAGGCGCTATTGTTTACAGTACTTGCACAACAGAGCCGGAAGAAAATTTTAACTTAATACAAGATTTTTTAAAAAAACATACTGATTTTTATATAGATAACGCTTCGAAGTATGTTAATCAAGCATTGGTGAATTCAAACGGTTGTGTGGAAACCTTTACTTATAAACATCACATGGATGGTTCGTTTGCAGTCCGGCTTGTAAAATCTTCGCAACTTTCAGACAAATAATTAACAATGAATTATAAAGGATAAACAATGCAGCTAATGAAGGCAGTCGTTAAAGAAAAACCGTTCCCCGGCAAAGAATGGCACAAAGGTTTTAAATTAGTTCAGAAAGAAATTCCGGAAGTAAAGAAGCCCGATGAAGTAAAAATTAAAGTAATTGCAACTGCGATTTGTGGAACCGATGTTGGAATTTATAACGCTAAAGATTCACTCAAAGACTCGATGATGATTTTAGACACCCCGGACGTTATTGTCGGGCACGAGTTCAGCGGCAAAATTGTCGATGCTGGCGCAAAGGCAAAGCTTCAACTTGCACAGATGTTGATCGATCAGGTAAAAGCTAGTTCTGTCATTAAAAAATTTGTTGGCAGACGCAGTCCTATACAGCTTGCAAGCGATCCGAACTTCTTCACATTTTTAGAAAAATATATTTACTGTTCTGCCGAAATGCATGTAACCTGCGGTAAATGCGTTCAATGTAAAGCTGGCGACTTTCACGTTTGTAAGAATACAATTATCAGAGGATTACATGGCAATGGTTCGTATGCTGAATACCTGACATTGCCCGTCGAGAATATTCGATTATTCTATAAAACAGATGTTCCCCTCGAAGTAATCGCCTTTATGGATGCTATCGGAAACGCAACGCATACTGTGCAATCGGTTGATGTTAAAGGGAAATCGGTAGCGATATTAGGTTGCGGAGTCCAGGGACTAATGGCGACTGCCGTTGCAAAATATCTCGGTGCAAAAAAAATATTTGTTACTGATGCATCGCACGGCGAGTTCACTCACGACAAGTTAGAAAATTCCCGATTCCGACTTGCGCGACTTTATGGTGCAAAGCATTGTTTCGATGTTTCGATTGACCGTGAGAAAGAAAAATTTTACAAAACAGTTTTAGAAGAAACTAACAATGCCGGTGTTGATGCTGTTATTGAAATGTCGGGTAACTACAAAGCTTACGAAGATGCTTTTAAAGTCGTTAGGATGGGTGGAATAATATCTTTGCTGGGTATCCCGGGTGGACAGATGGTAACCGATTTTGCAAAGCACATCATATTTCCCGGTGTAACAATTAAAGGCATTATCGGTCGGAGAGTCTGGGACACGTGGGATGTTATGACCGAAATCCTGAAAAAAGGGCTTGCCAAAAAATTTGTTAAAACGGGATTCATAACGCACGATTTACCTCTCGAAAAAGTTGATGAAGGCATCAATGCCATAATAAAAGGCGACGCGCTGAAGGTTATACTGAGACCGTGAGTTGCAAAACGGCGAAGGGATGAATAAACGACTCGGTGAGTGCGAGAAGAGTGATTCTATCTTTATTTTTAATAGGAGAATAGGAATGGATAACAATAATCCGCCGAGGCGGATAGCTTTATTTAAAGGAAAACAAATCCGAAGAATAATTCATAATAATGAATGGTATTTCTCGGTTATCGATATCATTGCAGCACTGACCGACAGCGAGAATCCGAGGGATTATTGGTATAAAATGAAAATTCGTGTTAAAGATGAGGACGGAGTTGAACTGTCGACATTTTGTCGACAGTTGAAATTATTAGCTCCGGATGGGAAAATGAGAGAAACGGATTGTTCTGATACTGAAAGTTTATTCCGTTTAATCCAGTCAATTCCATCGCCTAAAGCAGAACCGTTTAAACGCTGGTTGGCTAAAGTCGGTTACGAACGTGTACAAGAAATTGAAAACCCTGAATTAGCCACAAAACGGACACGAACGTTCTACAAACTCAAAGGTTATCCCGATGATTGGATAGAAAAACGAATGCGCGGAATTGCCATCAGAGAAGAACTTACAGACGAGTGGCAAAAACGTGGAGCCTGAGAAAAAAAAGATTATGAAATTTTAACTTCTGAAATTTCGAAAGCAACCTTCGGTGTTACACCGTCGCAGTATAAAAAGTTAAAAAGATTAAAACGGGAAAACCTCCGCGACCACATGGATGACCTCGAATTGATTTTTCAATGTTGGGTGAACGAGCAACGACTGAAATCCATCGCACAGAAGATTCACACGGCGTTCCTAAATTAAAGGTAGATGCAAAAGCCGGAGGAGATATTGCCGGTAATGCGAGGAAACAATTAGAATAGAAGTTAGGTAAATCAATCGTCTCAAAAGATAATTACTTGAAAAAATCTAAACGCATCAAACGCTTAAAGAGTGAGAGAGGCAAATAATATTTGATATTAACTCAAAAAAGAAATACGAAATTATGACGATGTAGGGATTATAGAGTCAGACTCATCACAATAAACACTATACGCTCACTGTTCCTCGCACACCGCCCACATCTCGTTGCTCATTGCTCAACACTCTCTCCGTTTGTGTTTTTACACAAAAATTTTATATATTTTACACACCAATCAAGTATTATCCTCTGTTCTTCAATTTTAATCACAATTTAAATCGGAAAAATGGTCAAAGGTATTGGAGTTGATATTGTCGACATCGATAGGTTTAAGAATATCAATAACGATCAGGATTTCATTAATCAGATTTTAAATGATTACGAAATACCTGTCGTGCTAACTCGTATTCCTAAACATGTTCAAATTGCAAAAGCTTTCGCACTTAAAGAAGCAATGATGAAAGCTTTAGGAACGGGTTTGTATTACGGATCTTATTGGCATAATATCGAAATTTCTGAATTATGGGAAATTAAACTTTCCGGTTTTCTAAAGAATATTTCAGATGAGATGAAAATAAATAAAATAAATAGTTCAACTGTACAAACAAAAAATTATGTATCAGCGGTAGTTATATTAGAAGGATATATATAAGGAGCATTCATGAGTAATATCGGTTCATACGAAGAGAGATATAAAACATTTAAGTGGGAACAAGCCGAAAAAGAATTGGAGTTTGGCGAAAACGGAATGTACAATATCGGTTACTATTGCAGCGACCGAATCTGCGAAAAAGGCGATGCAAATAAGTTGGCATTAATATGGGGAGGGTTCACCGGCGAGGTTAAAAAATTTACCTACAACGACATACGCATCTACAGTAATACAATTGCAAAGTTTTTACAGGATAACGGAGTAAACATCGGCGACTGTGTTTGTCTGTTTATGGATAAAGTTCCTGAATTATATTTAGGATTTATTGGAGTCTTAAAGATGGGTGGTATAGTACAACCCCTCTTCTCTGCGTTCGGTGAAGAAGCTTTATTTACTCGCTTGGACGATGCAAAGACAAAAGCAATCATCACTCAAAAAAAACATTTAGGAAAAGTTAGAAGAATAAAAGATAAACTTCCTGAGCTTACAAAAATTATCGTTATAGATGCTGACGAAACAACATCGCAGGTTAATGAAATTCATTTTTGTATGGAAAAATCGCAGAAGGTAGATAAATTCGAAATCGTAAAAGTGGGTCCCGAAGTGCCATCTGTTTTACATTATACTTCCGGCACTACAGGTAAACCAAAAGGGGCTCAGCATGTTCACTCTTCAATTATCGCTCAGTACATCACTTCAAAGTGGGTTCTTGATTTGCAGCCCGATGATATCTATTGGTGTACTGCCGACCCCGGATGGGTAACCGGAACTTCATACGGAATTATAGGCCCGTGGTCAAGTGGTGTTACACAGATTGTTCTGGATGCCGGCTTTGGTACCGAGAAGTGGTATGCGTTTATACAAAAATATAAAGTAACGATGTGGTATTCGGCGCCGACTGCAATCCGATTACTTATGAAGGAGGGATTGGATGTTGTAAAGAAGTACGACCTGTCATCACTCCGGCATCTTGCAAGTGTCGGCGAACCCTTGAACGCTGAAGCTGTTATCTGGTCTGAGAAAGCATTCGGCAAACCATTTTATGATACGTATTGGCAAACTGAAACCGGTGCGATAGTGATTACAAATTTTCCTGATATGAAAATAAAACCAGGGTCAATGGGGAAAGCATTCCCTGGGGTTACTGCAACTGTTGTGAACGCAAAGACTTATGAACCGATCGAAACTCCGGGTACAGTAGGTTTAATTGCCCTCAAACCCGGATGGCCCTCGATGATGCGAACTTATTGGAACAATAAAGAAACTTATGATTGCAAATTTAAGAATGGCTGGTATATTTGCGGCGACCGTTCGAGTATTGATAACGAGGGTTACTTCTGGTTTGTTGGACGTGATGATGACGTTATTAATACAGCGGGTCACCTTGTCGGTCCGTTTGAAATTGAATCCGCCCTGCTTGAACACAAAGCTGTTGCGGAGTCGGCTGCGATTGGAAAACCCGACCCTGTGAATATGGAAGTAGTGAAAGCTTTTATTGCACTCAAACCCGGTTTTGAACCAAGCAGCGATTTAGAATTAGAGATTATGAATTTTATACGGAAGAAACTTTCTCCTTTAGCAATGCCTCAAGAGATTGGGTTCGTTAAATCACTCCCCAAAACACGCAGCGGTAAAATTATGCGGCGACTCCTCCGTGCCCAAGAATGGGGTGAGGAGATTGGAGATATTTCAACTTTAGAAAATGATTAAAATTAAAATACGAATAAATAAATCCTAAATTCGAATTTCAAAATATTGATTGTTCTAATTTATGAATTTTAAATATTTGTGCTTGTTTCGGATTTAGACATGCGGATTTCGGATTATTTATAGAATAACAAAAATATATAAATTAAATAAGGAGCAGTTATGTCAGAAGAAATTAAAAAATTAATTATCGATTACGTTAAAAAAGAGGCTCATCGTGGAAGTGAGTGGGTAAAAATGATAGATAGAAACAGCGTAACATA
>JASEGV010000088.1:0-1198 GCA_030017895.1 Bacteroidota bacterium
TAAATATACAAAAAAAAGTATTCAATAAGTCAATTTTTGGAACCGCCCTATAATAAATCCAAAGGAGCATAAAATGAAGTATTTAGTTTGAATCGGACTAAAGTAGAATTGAAATATATATTCTTGACCATTCTTAACAATCATTCTTCCTGTTTGAATCGGACTAAAGTAGAATTGAAATCTTTTACTTGGTTGTAGAAATCAGCTGCACTGCCCTGTTTGAATCGGACTAAAGTAGAATTGAAATTGACGATGTGGTTTGCGGTGAATTAGCTACATTATAGTTTGAATCGGACTAAAGTAGAATTGAAATATTTAAGCGGAGCAACTGTTGCTGTGCCTGCTGATAGTTTGAATCGGACTAAAGTAGAATTGAAATTGGTAATTGCTTAGAGGTAATGAAAACTTTACCAGAGTTTGAATCGGACTAAAGTAGAATTGAAATGCAATTGATAGCGAGCGGTGATGCGGTTGCAATGGCGTTTGAATCGGACTAAAGTAGAATTGAAATTTGCATAATGCGGTATTCTTAAACGGTGGGTTGGTAGTTTGAATCGGACTAAAGTAGAATTGAAATTTCTTTGCCTGTGGAGACATCCATAATTGGGTATTAGTTTGAATCGGACTAAAGTAGAATTGAAATATATCTAATACTGCATGTCCTTTACCTTCATATTTGGTTTGAATCGGACTAAAGTAGAATTGAAATTATATTCTTATAACAATGAAGACCCTAACGAAACAAGTTTGAATCGGACTAAAGTAGAATTGAAATATATACAATAAGTCAGTTAGTGATATAAATAATAAAGTTTGAATCGGACTAAAGTAGAATTGAAATTTCGTCAAGCAAATACGGTTCTGTAATTCGTTCATCGTTTGAATCGGACTAAAGTAGAATTGAAATGATGTAAAGGAAGATGGAAGCGTAAGGGGAGATTACGTTTGAATCGGACTAAAGTAGAATTGAAATATAAAACTCCCCGCTGGTAAGTTTGTTAATCCACTCGTTTGAATCGGACTAAAGTAGAATTGAAATATGTTAAGTGGTTCAACGGCAAAATATCAAACTAGGTTTGAATCGGACTAAAGTAGAATTGAAATACAGTATTTGGGATTAAATGCCTCGTTCTGTAATTAGTTTGAATCGGATTCCGCTATAAGCGGAAAATTGTCCCGCTCCTTCTCAGCTTGCACA
>JASEGV010000088.1:1295-10596 GCA_030017895.1 Bacteroidota bacterium
GTTTGAATCGGATTCCGCTATAAGCGGAAAATTGTCCCGCTCCTTCTCAGCTTGCACAAAGTTGGGAGCGGGATCTCCGTTCGTCCGTCAGAGGACGGACTCACTCCGAAAACTTGCCCTGAACGAAGTGAAGGGTCTGATGTTCTGCGGAACGAAGTGAAGCAGTCCCGCTACATACAGATATTGTTTGACTTTAAAATTCTTTTTTCTCATATTTCAACAGGAACTAAATGAAAGGTGATTACAATGTTAAACACAGAATCTCATCATACAAAACAGATTATTAATCTCAAGAAAATCCTCGTTCCAATCGATTTTTCTGATTTTTCAAAGAATGCTCTTAAATACGCAGTTCCGTTTGCGAAGCAGTTCGGTGCCGAAATAATACTCGTTTATGTTGTTGAACCGACCATTTATCCGGCAGATTTCAGTTTTGGTCAAGTAGGGTTTCCGAGTATGGAAGCAGAAATTTATAAACGTGGGAAAACAGAGTTAGATAAACTTGCCGAGAAAGAAATTCAGGGAATCGTTCAGGCACGCACCCGAGTCGAAACAGGTAAACCGTTTGTAGAAATTAACAGGGTAGCAAAAGAGGAAGAAGTAGATTTAATAATCATTGCAACGCACGGACATACCGGAGTTGAACACATTATTTTTGGCAGCACTGCTGAAAAGGTTGTTCGAAAAGCTCCATGTCCGGTTTTAAGTATTCGAACACCCGAACACGAATTCGTTACCGAAGTATAATTACTTTATTCTTTCTACAACGAAAGAGAGAAATTTTTCCAACGATTCTTTACTGGGTGATTCGGGGAAAGCTTTTATTTTCGAGAAAGCTATTTCAGCGTATTGTTTTGCTTTTTCTTCCGAGTAAGTAATTCCGTTATAGCTCTCAACAAATTCTAAAATTGTCTCGAGGTCTTTCCGTTTTACACCCTTCTTTATTAATCGCAAGACCGCTGCTGACTGTTTACGAGGGGCATTTTCGATTGCATGTATCAGAGGTAAAGTTAATTTCTTTTCAATCAAATCTTTTCCGGTAGGTTTGCCTGTTATGCTCTTCTTTCCTATAAAGTCTAACAAATCATCGCGTATTTGAAATGCGAATCCTAAATTTTCACCAAACTCACGAAGTAGCTTCCGTTGCTCAATACCTACTTCGTTGCTCACCGCTCCAATTTCAGTGCAGGTTGATAAGAGTGATGCGGTTTTACCTGAAATTATTTTCAAATAAGTTTTCTCATCCATATCGAGCTGACGGCTTTTTACAATTTGTAAAATTTCAGCTTCGCTCATCTTTCTAACAGATTGTGAAATTATTTTTAAAAACTCATGGTCGCGATTGTCGAGCGATAAAAGTAATCCCTTTGCTAAAAGATAATCGCCCACCAAAACAGCGATTTTATTTTTCCAAACAGCATTGATGGAAGCAAATCCCCGGCGAGTATCGGCATCGTCCACGACGTCGTCGTGAATTAAAGTTGCAGTGTGAAGTATTTCAACCAATGCCGCGCCCCGGTAAGTGCTCTCGTAAATTTTACCGCACATTTTTGCAGTATGTAAAACAAGAAATGGTCTGATTTGTTTCCCCTTTTGCCTGACGATGTAGCGTGTAATTAAATCTACATAGCTGATATCCGAGCGTATCGCCTCGCGAAATTGTTTATTAAAAATTTTTAAATCTTCTTCAATCGGCTTGGAGAGTGATTTTATATCCATAAAAAATTTTATTTAGTTTCTAAATTAATTTTGGGCTTGCTTGCAATTTTTGCAATCCATATACTTATTTCATAAAGAATCAATAAAGGGATAGCAAGCAAGATTTGACTAATAGGATCAGTGCCCGGTGTTAAAATTGCAGCGAGAATCAAAATTATTATTATTGCGTGCCGGCGGTAGCGGCGCATAAACGTGGGAGTTAGTATGCCCAATTTTGCCAGGAACCAGGAAATCATCGGCAATTCGAAAACGACCCCGGCGCCTAACATCATACTCACAACAAAACTCATGTATTCAGTAATTGCAATATTGTTTTCGATTTGCGGCGATCCAAAACCTGCAAAAAACTTTAAAGCTACAGGCAACATAAGAAAATAGGCGAAAGCCACTCCGGCTAAAAAACAAAATGTTGAGAATGCAACTATCCGCGAAATATATCTTCGTTCTTTGGGAAGAAGTCCTGGTGCAATAAATTTCCAAAATTGGTAAAACAGATTTGGTAAACTGATGATGAGCCCGCCTATGATACCGATTTCCATATACAAAAGAATTTGTCCGAACGGTTTCAAGTTTTGCAAAATAATTTGAGGACCGCCTGGGTTTTGTGCATTTACATTTTTTACAGGGGTTAGTAAAATTCCATCGACAAGCCAATCGATAAACGTCCAGCATATTATTGCGCCCAAAACAATTCCGATGAAAACTTTTATTATCCGCCATCGGAGTTCCTCAAGATGATCGAGGAAAGTCATTTCGTTTCCGGGGTGAGTCGTTCCGGTGTTTTGATTATTTACCACTGCTTAATTCCGGGTAGAGAGGAAACCTGCTGCAAAGTTTTTCTACTTCCTGTTCAACCTCGCCATAAATTTTTTGGTTACCGATGTTAGTAAGAACCTTGTTAATCAATTCGGCGATGATTTCCATTTCGGGTTCTTTCATATTTCTGGTTGTAACTGCGGGTGTTCCAATTCGAATACCGCTTGTTATCAAGGGACTCTTATCATCAAATGGGACTGCGTTTTTATTTACAGTAATGCCCGACCGGTCCAGTGCTTCCTGTGCGTCTTTGCCTGTAAGATTTTTATTCCTTAAATCTACAAGCATTAAATGATTATCGGTACCGTTCGATATTATGTAATATCCCATACTGATAAGTTTGTTTGCGAGTGCCTGTGCATTTTTAATAACTTGCTTTGCATAAGTATCAAATTCAGGTTGCAAGTTTTCTAGGAAGCCAACAGCTTTTGCAGCAATTACGTGCATCAGCGGACCGCCTTGAATACCGGGGATCACCATCGAGTCGATTAACTCCGACATCATTTTGATTCTCCCCGATTTCGGAGCTACCGCCCCAAAAGGGTTTTCATAATCTTTGCCAATTAAAATTAATCCGCCGCGAGGTCCACGCAAAGTTTTATGTGTCGTCGATGTTACAACATGGCAATGGGGGAGTGGGTCGTTCAAAAGTTTTTTTGCAATCAATCCGGCAGGATGTGCAATGTCGGCAAATAAAAAGGCGCCGACCTTATCTGCAATTTCACGGAATGCTTTGTAATCTATGTTGCGTGAGTAGGCGCTCGCACCCACGGTTATCATTTTCGGTTTTTCACGAAGAACAATTGTCTCAACTTCATTATAGTCTATAAATCCTGTATCCTTGTTGACTCCATAAGCCGAGAATTTGTAGAGTTGTCCCGAAAAATTTACAGGCGAACCGTGTGTTAGATGTCCGCCGTGCGAAAGGTTCATACCTACAACTTTGTCGCCCGGTTTTAAGAAAGTAAAATATACTGCCATATTTGCCTGTGAGCCGGAGTGTGGTTGAACATTGGCGTATTCAGCGCCGAATAATTGTTTCGCCCGGTTGCGTGCTAAATCTTCAGCAGCATCAACAAATTCGCATCCTCCATAATATCGCTTTCCTGGATATCCCTCGGCGTATTTGTTAGTCATTACCGAACCCATCGCTTCCATAACCGCTAAACTTACAAAGTTTTCGGAAGCGATCAGCTCCAATTTGGTATTCTGACGGTGAGTTTCGTTTTTAAGTGTTTTAAAAATTTCGGGGTCTTGTTGTAAAATATTTTTCATAGCGTTAACGTTAGTTATCAATTTAGGCGGGTGCTCGAGTCTCCCGTCTTCCGTCGGCTGACCGAAGACGGGAGGTATCGAGAGCACCCAAATTTAGTTTTCCTGCATCAACCCGTTGAATTCTCATTCCAGCTCACTTTCACATTTTCATAAGCTCAATGTGCGAGGCATTCGGACTTATTGGACAACCACACTCGAGCACCCGCCGAGTGAAAAATTTTGTTTCCTTTGTTAAAATCCAGTCAACCTGTGTATCTTCTCAATTCTACTTGCGTGGCGTCCACCTTCAAATTCAGTTTCTAAAAAAACTTTCACAATTTCTTTCGCTTTATCCAATGGCGTAATTCGCGCACCAAGACAAAGTACATTCGCATTGTTGTGCAGACGCGAATATTTTGCAGCTTCAACCGATTCGCAAACTGCGGCACGAACACCGGTTATCTTGTTTGCTGCAATCGACATTCCGATTCCGGTTCCGCATATCAAAATTCCTTGAGTGAATTCACCGGAAGATACTTTTTTGGCAAGTGTAATTGCATAGTCAGGATAATCCACAGACTCGGTGGAATTCGTTCCTAAATCTTCAGAATCGAATCTAATCTCTTTTAAAAATATTTTCAGTTTTTCCTTATACTCGTATCCAGCGTGGTCGCTTGCGATTGCGATATTCATCTGCTATTCCTCTACGGGTCTTAAAAACCAAAGTTCAGCGCCGTTAATTCCGAATGAAATCCGATAAATATTATCCTTTTGTAAACTGGTTGTTCCACGAGTAGAGTAATCGAAAGCAACTGCTAAACGGGTTTCACCAAAAATCGGAAAATCGATACCCGCTGTAAATCCAAGTTCGTTTATCTTTTGGTTCTGTACAAGATAATAGGTTTGGTTTTGAAAAAAGCCAAATCGCAAACCGACTCTGTCAAAATCCGAAACTTTTGTGCCCGACACTGGTAATAACTCAGCTCCTGCGCTAATACGCTGATTCTTTTTTAATGTACCGGACATATCGCGCAGCATTTCTGTTTTACTCCAATCCTGAGTATAGAAATCCGCCGCGAAATGGTAGCGACTGTTTGTTGTGTATGAAACTCCTAACCCTACTGCTAAAGGTATTTTAAAATTATTTTCTTCAAACAAAATCGAATCGCGCGTGATAATATTACCGCCGTCCTTGTAATTATAATATCTGTTAAGTTCGGCTGTAAGATTAGATGGAGTAGAAATCAAAAATCCAATATTAACATCATTTAACCCACTGTAAATAATGCCGGCTGTTCCATTTATGCCAAAAAGTTTTTGAACACGATGAAGATCGAAACTCGTCGCTTCGCCAGAAGCAAAAATTTGATTTATTTGGTGATTGATGTTCCCGAAGAGATAATTGAACTTTAAGCCGATATGAAGTTGAGGTATTGGCGAATATGAACCTCCGATATATGCAGCAGATAAACCACCTTCACCGATATAAGTTAAATCGTAATTGAAATTGTTGAAGCTCCCTTTTGTAACTATATTGTAATCAACTTTGCTGTAGGGAAGAAGTCCCGCTGCAATAACGATTCCGTTTGTATCGGAAACAGGGACTGCAAAATCGAAACCGTAATAATTTATTCCGCTGAGAAACGATTTCTGTTTTCCATCGTCAATTGAGATGCCCTGATAGAATAAATCTGCAGAAAATCGTGTTCGGTTAATTTGAGTCCAGCCGGCCGGATTTAATCTGTTTGAACTGAAAGGGCTTAAACTTGCAATTGCAGTTCCGCCCATCCCTCGTGTTGATGTGTTACCGTTATATTGCAAATCGCCAATGCCGTAACGTGAATAAGTAGAACCGCCGGTGCCGGCAATCAGTTGATTAAACGAGAGGAGGATAAAAAATAAATAAATAAAATTTTTCGTATTCATAAGTTTATGGTAAGTATGTGTATTGAATTGTCAGCTTTGGTCTTTTTGTTTCTACGGCATTAAAACCGAAGACTGCGAATCGTTCGAACTCGGTGAATTCATTGAATGTTCTTAATGCAACTCCGAAATTGCTTTTTCCGGCAGCCCATTTTTGCACAATCCTGCGAACGTCTATCACGATTGAATCGGCAGTTGGTTTGTTGGATGCCGTTAGTGAACCTAATCTTGGAATAGAATCTTGAGTTGTTATTTCATGAACGAGAAATTGTCTATCGGAAAATTGGCTGAACTTTGAAAGTGTAGTATCAATTTTAACGGTCAAAAATGCCTGAGTGATTGTGCTGCTTCGGGGAATAGAATCAACTTTAAAGTATAGCTTCCCTCTATTAATTAATCCGCCTTGAACATATAACAATTCAGAAGTTGATGCGGGGGGAGCGCCCGAAAAAACTGTTGCATCTTGTGAGGTTTTGAAAATAAGAGTTTTATCGGATGTGTCGGAAGTTTTCCGGTAAGTTACTATCAACTGCGGTCGTTTATCATCTAAATCACCTAAGTAGTATGAATGGAATCCGAAAATATTTTGCATATCAGGTTTCGGGATGAAAATAATTCCGTTATTCGTGGCCCCCTTAAGCCAATTCTGCACAATGCTTAATGGAATTTGAAATGTTACTGGCAGCGTGTCGCGTGTTCTAACCTCTTTTGAAATATCAGTGATAAAGGCTCCAACACCTTTAGCCTTCAAAGTATCGACTGTAAATGTATAGTCGGTCCACGAGTAATCCATTTTGTGAAATTTAAAATTAAGATTGCCAACCGTATCGGGTGTGGAGTAATTTTGAAACATTTTTATTTCGGCAGATAAAATCGAATCAGCGATACTTGTATCTATTATACCAATTCCAAACTGTAAAAGCATATTTGCTTCGGCTCCGACATATTTACCAAGCAGCAATGTGCTTGAATTATTACTCGCATTGATTCCGTAAAAGAACGAATAGGAGGCGTTCGTGTTGAACGCGTTAGTTTGTAGGTGATCTTGATCGGGAAGTAATTTTTCACCAATCGAAGAGGGATCGTCCGAACATCCGAATATTAAAAAGGAAGTAATTAACAATAACAGAAAATTTTTCATTTGAGTAGTTTTGTTTATGATTGAATTTTAGATTTTACAAATTGCATTGCATCGTATAAATTTTTTGCAATGTAATCTACATAAATATTTTGAGATTGAATTTCATCGATCTGATTTTTGCCATAGCCTGTTAAAACAAGAATTGATTTCGCTCCGACAGAGTGTGCGGCTTTTACATCAACAATTCTATCGCCGATAACGAAGGACTGTTTCAAATCGATACCGAACTCAGCCTCAGCTTGTTTCAGCATTCCTGTGTTCGGTTTGCGGCAGTCGCATTCTACACGATACTGCGCCTCGCCGTATTCGGGATGGTGCGGACAGAAATAAATCGCATCCAAATGTGCACCCTCTTTGCTCAATAACTCGACCAAGGAGTTGTGAACCGCAGCCAACTCGTCTCCTTTTATCAAACCGCGTGCAATGCCCGATTGATTAGTGATCACAAAAACTTTTAATCCTAACTTGTTTGCTTCCTTTATAGCTTCAGCCGAACCGGGAATCAAAATTACCTCGTCGGGGGACGAAATAAACTCAAGCTCTTCGTTTATTGTGCCGTCGCGGTCTAAAAATATTCCGATGTTGCTCATTATCAAAAAATTAGCTTCCGGGAATCAGGCTCGTGTATAATTGCATATATTTTTTCGCCGAAACTTTCCACGAAAAATCTTGCTTCATTCCGTTCTTCATAATTTGAAGCCAGCTTTTCTTGTCGCTGAAAACTTCCAAGGCAAAACGAATTGTTTTGCAAAGCTCGTTCTTGTCGTAATCAAAAAACTTGAATCCGGTTCCCGATTTGATTTCAGAATTATACTGCTCGATGCTGTCTTCCAATCCGCCGGTTGCACGAACTATTGGCACTGTTCCGTATTTCAAGCTGTACATCTGGTTAAGTCCGCAAGGTTCGTATCGCGATGGCATTAAATACATATCGCTGCCGGCTTCTATCATGTGTGCAAGTTCGTTACTGAATCCGATTGATAGACCGATTTTTTCGGGATTTCTTTCTTTAAGACGTTCTAAAAATAGTTGATATTTTTCATCGCCAGCACCCAAAAAAACTAATTGCAAATCGAGCCGCAGCAATTCATCCGAGGCAGCTTCAATTAAGTCAAGCCCTTTTTGATCGGCGAGGCGCGATATCATTCCGATAACAGGAATGTTTTCGTTGAACGACAATCCATATTTTTCAAGTAAAGATTTTTTATTTACCAACTTCTTGCCGATATTTCTGCCTGAATATTTTTGTGGAATAAAATCATCGTTCAAAGGACTCCAAACCGAATAATCGACACCGTTCAAAATCCCAAACAAATTCGATTTACGTTCTGCTAACACACCTTCGAGTCCGTAACCGAATACGACTGAGGAACATATCTCCTTCGCATAATTCTTGCTCACGGTCGTTATAGCATCTGAATAAATGATGCCGGCTTTCATCAAATTTATTTTGTCATAAAACTCTATCCCATCAATCTTGAAAACATCCCACGGTAAACCGGTTTTGGAAAATTCACTCTTTTCAAAAATTCCTTGATAAGCTAAATTGTGAATTGTGAAAACAGTTTTTGTATTTGCAAAGAATGAATCGTTATCATAAAGTGTTTTCAGATAGAGAGGTATTAAACCTGTTTGCCAATCGTTGGTATGGATAATATCCGGATGCCAGCCGATTATTTTTGTTGCTTCAAGAACTCCGCGCGAAAAGAAAATAAACCGTTCAAAATTATCTTCATAATCAAAATTATTCAGTGGATTAACATACAGACCGCCTCTGTCAAAATAATTTTCGTTGTGAATAAAATAGACGGGGAGCTGTTTTCCATTCACATTGAGAGAAGTAAGTTTAATTTTTCCTATAATTGTATTGCTGCCGATTTGAACTTCAAATTCGGAGTTCGGCAAGTCTTCAATATTATATTTAGCCGAGTCGATTGTGCTGTAATGTGGAAGAAAAATTCGTATATCGCCGCTCAGTTTTCTAATTTCTTTAGGGAGTGATCCGGATACATCGGCTAAACCTCCTGTTTTTGCAAACGGTTCAACCTCACTTGATGTAAAGAGTATATTAAGTTTATTAGGCATTTTCAGTCCGAAAATTTGTAAAATTGAATAAATTCAACATAAATTTGATTCCAAGTTACAAATTTTGAGGGAGAGAAACAAATGAATTGAAATCAGAATTCAACTGTTGTAAGCATTGCGGATTCAATTTTCAATCAATGATTTGCACCTGTTTTCCAACCTCACACTCTGTACATCTTTCTTCAGCGCAATAAAACTTATATAGCTGAACCGCACCCTGATACATTGGAGCCGTGTCGATTTTGAATCTGTCTCTGATCAACTCTGAATTTATTGTGCGTATTAAGGAACTTGTTTTCGATGACTTAAGGGCATCTCTAGAAACTCGCCGAATTTTGTAGAAAAAATATTTTACGTATATTT
>JASEGV010000089.1 GCA_030017895.1 Bacteroidota bacterium
ACGATAAAATCTATAACACTAAACTTATATTTGAATTTTTGGAACTGCCCTTAAGTTCAATATGTCGCTGTTCTCTGCTAATCATTACTTTTTGCCAGTTGCGGAGTTCATCGAGCTGCTGCTGGATTTTTTCGCCAGCAAGTTTTCGTTCGGTATTATCCCGAGTGATATGAACAGCACCCGCCAAGCTGCCTTGCTCATTCAATAGCGGGTCAACTGCAATAACGTACCAACGATCGCCGATAGATAATTCGAAACTTTCCCTCTTGAGAGTTTCTTTCATACGAAGAATAGGACACTCAGGTTGTGGGATTTTTGTACCATGAACAACTTCCCAGCAGTGCTTTCCAATCATTTCAGATTCTTTCTTCCCAAAAAGCTCACTCATCATTCTATTCGAACGAAGTATTTTGTTGTTTATATCGAGAATACACATCGCATCGCCAACGGCATCCATGGTTGTTTGCCATCGCATAGCTAAATCTTGCGCTGATTTTTCTGCCAGTACACGTTCTTCGATTTCCTTCCTCAGTTCACGTGTTCGCTCTTCGACCTGATTTTCGACATCAGCGTATGCTACTTTTAGTTCTGTTTCGGCTTCATTTCGTTTCCGTTCGCTTTTATTTATTCGAACATATCCAATCGCTAATCCTGCTAAACCGATTATCCATATTATTGTGTGGATAAGCGTAAGCCGCCGTGTTGCGGCAGTTGAGACATTCCGCAAGGGAATCATCGGAATAGAAACACTTATACCGCCGCGAATATCATTTTCTTTATAACCCTGCTTCGCATGGCATTTAAGGCATCCTTTCTCAGTAATGAAAGGACGCATGAAACGATAATACTCCCGACCTTCCATACTATCGATGGAAGCGGCTTCTTTTTCTCCAAGTTCAAAATCTTCGAGGGCTTTTCTCTCCCATGGATCGGGTGCATTTTCCGGTTTGAGAGGATTTAAACTTGTAAGATGACCGCGAATATCGGAAATCTCAGCTTCAAGTTCGTAAACCTGTCGCGTCATATAAGCGGGATTCATTAGTGTTAATAATTGACCGGACGGTGTTATAATTTCCCGGTCTGGGGTATCGATTAAATAAGGATTGGGTTTTGTTTTTTCAGTAACGGGCACATACACTCCGCCATGATTTGTATTCCATAGCCGATAAAGGAGGTCCTTCTCGTTAGCTACTTTGGCTTGAATATGTGCCGTTTGAAGTGTTTCTTGTTTTACTTCAGATACATTCCACACCAGCGATGTAACTATGATTAATGTCCAAATAATTACAAGCGTTGCGCCGTACCGTTTTAGTTTTAACGGTTTATGTTTTTTCATATTTAATGAACGCATAATAATTTCTCCTTCTAATAGAAGATAAGACAGGAAAGATTAAGAGTCAAGTGGGAGGGAACAGTGATTCAATGGTTAATCCGCCTACAATTAGTTATTGGCTATTACCTAATTTTATCGAATAACCGGGATACAATTCATCGATACAGTCGGGACAGATACCGTGTGTAAAGCTCGCATCGGTGTGCTGCGAAATGTATTGCTCAACTTTGTTCCAGTATCCCTTGTCGTCACGGATTTTTTTACAAGAGCTGTAAATGGGAAGCAACCCGTTTAAGGTTTTAATATTTTTTAAATCTTCTTGAAGTTCCCTTATTAATTCTTCACGCTCTTTCTTGTAATTCTTTTGTTCGGTTACATCACGGTAAATACCATAAACGGCAATCTGTCCGGCATCACCTTTAGTCGGGCCACCTAATATCGAGACGTTCAAAAGATTACCATCCTTGCGGCAACGGATTGTATCATAACTAAAAGGTTCATTGGTTTCCCTACCGATTCTTCTTCAGAATAACCATAGTGTTTTATAGCCGCATTGGGTTCAGATTAATTTTGAATAACTCGAATTTTGATTCTTCTTGAGTACGGTACTTCAATTGCGACATTTTTGTTTGATGACATTCCGGATTGTTTGCTATAGAGGAAGCGAAATATATCGGACAAATATGGTTATTTTTATAGGTGTTTGTCCTATGCCTTAAGGGAATTAAACTTCGGAAGGTTTAGTATTAAATAACATTCCTGCCTTACGAATTGGAAAACCTAAAACTAATAGCAAAATGCGATTTCTGTTAAAATCTTTAAAGGTTTTTCGTTTCTTTTAAATTTGAGCCGCATTGAGTAGCGATATACCGGAAGTTTAGTATTAGATCACTTTATTTTTTTTACCTACAGTTTCAAAGGCATCCAACACCCGGTCGATCTGTTTCTTTGTCAAAGCGGCTGATATTTGTGCACGCAGCCGGGCTTCGCCTTTGGGTACTACCGGATACCATAAACCTTTGATATAAACTCCGGCTTTAAGTAATGCGGCGCTCATATCTTGTGCTACTGATGCGTCGCCTAACATAATCGGTACGATCGGGTGGTCTCCTTCGAGTATCGTAAATCCAAGAGCTTTAATTTCTTTTCTGAAATATGCAGTATTATCGTGTAACTGCTGAACGATTGAATGATCCTTACTCAGTAAATCGAAAGCAGCCATTGCACCGAAAACAATTGCCGGCGGGAGAGAATTCGAGAATGTATATGGACGTGATTTTTGGCGCAGATAAGTTATCAAATCTTTTTTACCGCTGATATATCCGCCGGCTGCACCCCCCATAGCCTTACCGAGTGTTCCGGTTATAACATCGACCTTTCCGAGAACACCTTTTGCTTCGGGTGTACCACGCCCTGTTTTACCGGAAACTCCGATTGCGTGCGAATCGTCAACAAAAACTAATGCGTTATATTTCTTACCCAACTCAACGATTTTATCGAGCGGAGCCAAATAACCTTCCATACTAAAAGCACCGTCGGTTGCAATAATTTTAAAGCGGTAATCTTTATTTTTATCCTCTTCCAATAACTTTTCAAGCTCACCCATATCGGCGTGATTATATATTTTCTTATTTGTCGTCTCCGATTTGCACAACCGCTGACCATCGATAATGCTTGCGTGGTTTAATTTGTCGCTGTATAAAACATCTTTGTAAATATCAAAACCTAATTTTTCATTTGTAAGCGAAGCGAAGAATCCTTCGTTGGCAGCAAAGCACGAAGAAAATAAAATTGTATCTTCCGTCCCTACAAACATTGAGATTTTTTTCTCAAGCCGTAAGTGTATATCCTGCGTTCCACATATAAACCTGACCGATGCTATACCATAGCCGTACTCTTTAATTCCTTCTATCGCAGCTTTTTTAATTGCTGGGTGGTCGGATAAACCTAAATAATTATTCGATGCAAGCATAACAACATCCTTACCATTTACTTTGACTACACCTCCCTGCGGACTTTGAAGGGGGGTTTCGTGCTTGCAAGTATTTGATTCTTGTAATCTTTTTAATTCTTTTTTTATGATTGTTGTTATATCCATCTTGCTTATCTTTCTGTTAATTTCGAACTCAACGAGACTCTCTAAAAACATGTTTCGACTTCGTTCCGCTTCGCTCCACTACGCTCAACATGACGAATTTATATCGATTTTCGTCACTCTGAGCGACCGTAGGGAGTCGAAGAGTTTATTTTTGAATTTTTTAGACAGCCCCGGAGTTTGGCTCAAACACATTAAGGGGTTGAACACGCTTTTATAAATATAGAAAAGAAAACGGTGTAATTCAATTGCCATTCTCATTAATATTTTGTAAGTTTTGATAGTAATGAAAATAACCTCACTAAAGGAACTTTATGAAAACTTTTAAAGTAATTTTATCAAAATCATATATTGTTACTGTTAATTCTGAGAATGAAAGACAAGCGAAGCATATAGCAGAATTTTATACAAACGATATACAAGATATTTCAACAGATGAGGATAGAAATATTTTCAACTTTTCTATTGAAGACATTGAATGTGGAATAAATGAGAGTATTGAAGCTGAAGAAATAAAACTTAATTAGTATGATAGAATTGAAAACAGATATCTTCCTTGGCGATTGCAGAGATGTTTTGAAAAATGTTAACGATAATTCTATCGATTTAATTATTACCTCACCTCCTTACGCCGATCGTAGGAAACATACCTATGGCGGTATTGAACCTAAAAATTATGTAGAATGGTTTTTACCAATCGGAAAAGAACTTTTAAGAGTATTAAAGAATGATGGGACATTTATACTAAACATAAAGGAAAAAGCCGAAAATGGTGAAAGAAGTACTTATGTTTTAGAATTAATTTTAGCACTTCATAAACAGGGGTGGCTATGGACTGAAGAGTTTATCTGGCATAAAAAAAATTGTTACCCTGGGAAATGGCCTAATCGTTTCAGAGATGCATGGGAAAGATTACTACAATTCAACAAAACAAAAAAATTTAATATGTATCAGGAAGCCGTTAAAATTCCAATTGGTGATTGGGCAACCTCTAGGTTAACTAAATTAAGTAATACTCTGAAGTTACGCAGAATTGACTTTTTGTCATGTTGAGCGAAGCGAAACATCTAAAAATAGCCTGAATTTGAGGTTTCAGATTCTTCACTTCGTTCAGAATGACTCTTTTGCGTAACTTCAGTAATACTGATAAAATCAGAGATACATCAAAAAGCGGAAGCGGTTTTGGCAAAAATATATCGAACTGGTTGAATAAAGAAACTGTTTATCCTACAAATGTTCTACATCTGGCAACAGAGTGCAACAATAAAAACCATAGTGCGGCATTCCCCGAAGAACTTCCAGAATGGTTCATCAAATTATTTACAAAACCTGGTGACACAGTTTTAGACCCTTTTATGGGATCAGGTACCACTGTCGTAGTAGCAAGAAGAATGTTGCGTAATACAGTCGGTATAGACATCTTACCCGAGTACTATAAAATGGTAAAAAAACAAATTCCATCAGATCAACTTCTATTATGTGAACCGAAAGTAAAATATGAAAAAACTAAATCTAAGAAACGTCACAAAATACGTTGAAAAAAATATCGACTCTTTCCACCAGAAAAGATTAGCTTATGTAAAATCAAAAGTAGATTTAAGTGAAATATAAAGACAAAAAAATCCATATCTATTTCGTGCAAAAAATATTCTCACAGCACAAGATTTGATAAAAGGTTTTTTAGACGCCTTCTTGCAATCGCAGGAAGAAACACTTTTTGGGCAATTTATGGAAGGATTGGCAATATATATTTGTGATAAAGTATATAAAGCAAAAAAATCTGCACTTACTGGTATTGATTTAGAATTTGAAAAAGATGGATGCATTTACATCGTTGAAATAAAAGCTGGCTGGAATTGGGGAAATGCGAGCCAAATTAAACAGCTAAAAATAAATTTTAAAAATGCGAAGGAATTTTTACAAAAATCGACAGGGAAACAGATAATCGCTGTAAATGGATGTTGTTTCGGTAAGAGTAGAAAACCTGAAAAGGTTGGATATTTTAAATATTGCGGGCAACACTTCTGGGAATTAATATCCGACAGTGAGAACTTATACATCGATATTATTGAACCGATAGGTCATAAAGCAAAGGAAAAGAATGAAGAATTTTTAATTGCATATGCCCAAATAGTAAATAAACTTACTTTTGAGTTTTCACAAAAGTTTTGTGAAGATGGGATTATTGATTGGGAAAAATTGATAAAGTTTAATTCAGCTAAATAATAGGACCACGACGAATATAAATTAGATTGACAAATACTTCTCTCGCTTTTCAATATAAAAACTGATAGACGGGCGGGCTTCAACTCCGTTCAACTTGGGAAAAGCTAATACGAAGTTGCAGAGCGTAAAAAGATATAACAGTGAACTGTATAAATGCAATTATTTCTAATGTGGGCCGTTTCAGCATACTAAAAAATAGATATTGCTATTGGATGAAATTATGTGTATGTTAGATAGTCAAATAACAGTACCCCGTTAGCACAATTCATAAAGGGTTGTTTTACTTAGCACGTTTTTTTGCAGTATTCGCATGCTTTTAGCACCAGCTGATGTACCCGTTGTCTCCTTTCAAGGTCAGAGTCGCCAGCAATCGAAACACGCAGAGTCGGAAAAAACTCCGATAAAGCGGAACATGATATAAAAGCCACGGTTTCCGGCGTACACTTTACCGATCCCCTTATGGGGACGGATTCATAACAAAACATTCCCGCATAAAGTGGGATAACAAGAAAGGATAGTTCCATGGAAAAAGGAACAGTCAAATGGTTCAACGGAGCAAAAGGTTACGGCTTCATTTCACGTGAAGGTGGCGAAGATGTATTCGTCCATCACAAATCGATCGTCGGAGAAGGTTATAAAAACCTTAACGAAGGCGATAAAGTGAAATTCGAAGTTGAAAACGGTCCAAAAGGACTTCAAGCTTCTAACGTATCAGTCATCTAATAGATAGCGATAGATACACGTTTAACTACAAACCCCGCTCCGATTATTTCGGGGCGGGGTTTTGTGTTTAGATTTCATTTTATATACCTATATATCACAAATGGTACCCTTTTCTACTCTCTTTATATTTTGGGGGGATTTAGATATTGGACTATTATCTCCATAAGTAGTTCTTGAACCTAATTACCACTTATGTCTTTACAATTTAATAATACTGTCTCACCCATAATATCCAAAATAAATGGTCATTGAGAGCCTGATACTTTGATACTAACTCGACCATTATTTTGAGTATTTCTAATAATACTTTTGGTCTCTTCCAGTGACCAGGAACTATCGCATTTTTGTATTTCTTTTGAAATATTCTCTAGTTTTTCCTTAGTCTATTGTGCATCACAAATACAGATAAAACAAATTGCCGATAATTTTATACTTCTCCCCGATTTTTGAAAAAGCGGCGATTGCTTTATCGAGGTGTTCTCGCTCGTGGTCTGCGGAAATCTGCGTCCGGATGCGTGCCTGTAAGGAGCGGATGAAAATTTCTGTTAAAGTCTGTTTTATCTATAATACTTACTAATCCGATTCCTATCTTCGGTCTCTTTATCCCCCTTGTAATAAATCTCAATCAGTTCAATTTTATCTTCTTCTTCATAGTAAGCATAAATTACCAGTATGCCGGATTGAACACCTTTGCCTTTTAATGAACGACATGCAAACTTTTTTGCTTTGTAAATCTTTGGATTTTCGATCCCACAATCAGAAATACGAACAATGCTGCCGTTGTCAATGCCATTCTTATGGTAATCCACTAGAGCAATGTTGAGGAAGTTAGCAAGGTCATCCTCAACAGTTCTGAATCGTTTGAGAAGTTTCCTCATGTCTTTCTCAAACTCCGGTAAACGACTTATCTCTCTAAACATCAATACCTTTCTTATTGTAGTAGAGCCCCACAGTCATTCTGAGCGTAGCGAAGAATCTATTATAAGCATGAGATTCTTCGCCCTTGCTACGCTCGGACTCGGAATGACGAAAGCGAACACCGTCATTCTGAATGAAGTCCACACTAGTGGACGAAGTGAAGAATCTAAATACCGGATAAAGATTCTTCGGTCGTTTCACTCGATTAGAATGACATTTATCCATACCAGTCATCACTTAGATCTTTCCAATCCGGATTCATTGATTCAATCAACTTAATTTTCTTTATTCTTAACCATCCCTTGATTCGCTTTTCAAAAGTGATTGCTTCATGAACATCACAGGTACTATCATAATAAACCAATTGTGTTAAGTTGTATTTACTAGTGAAACCAGGAACAAGTTTATGCTTGTGTTCGTACACACGTCTCTCAAGATTATTCGTCATACCGGTATACAGTACACCGTTCTTCTTATTGGTCATGATGTATGTATAGTAAGTTTTCATTTTATTGTGGTTTTTACCTGTTATTCTGAGCGTAACGAAGAATAAAAAATCGTCAACAGATTCTTCGTCCTCATTTCATTCGGACTCAGAATGACATTACTCATTCGGATACTCCCTCACTGAATACGGTGCTGCCCGGTAAAAAACTGCTTCGTACCCAATGATCGTTCCTTCCTCAGCTGTACGCCACGGGACATCACCGTGCGAATAGTCGCTTATCTGCTGTGCATTCTTATCGGAAAGAAGATTTATAACATCTTCAATTACCTCAAGCTCTGTGGCACTAAGCATCGAGAGGTCGGGTTTCCGGACCGGAAGATATTTTGTTTGAGGGTAATCAAAATATTTACTTTTCACTTTTTCAATTTCGCCATTCTTCATCATCTGTTCTACGATTTTTGCAAATTCAATCGGTGTAGGACCATAACGGTTCTTTTGATATTGTGCACCAATCAACTGCTCCTCGTATTTTTCGTAATAATTAAAATCCATAAAGTACAGGAGTTTGTAAATTACAGTTTCACCTATGTTAGGTTTAGACCCAATCCGATCAAGTATGTAGAGCAGAACCTCTTTGAATTTTTTCATATTCTTTTGAGGGACATTGATTCTTATTTGAGTTTCCTCTTTATCTTTTTTGATGGAACGGGGATGTTTTATGTTTTCGGCTTCGCTAAGAATTACCTCGGGTTCTTTCTTTAAATCAAGTATTGCATCAATCGGAACATGAAAGACACTTGAAAGTTTTATCAGTTCATCGGCTGTAACGGTTCTCTCACCACGCTCAATTTGAGAGATGGCGGGGCGGGGAAGATTTAACTTCTTGGCAAGAATATCCTGGCTGATATCTAAACGCTCTCTTATAGTTTTTAATTTTTTCCCAAGCTTCTTATAAAAATCACTCATAACAATCACCTTTTATTTTGCTATAATATAGTAATTGTAAGAATATAAGTCAAGTTATTGTAAGATAATCAAACACGATTATATTTAGGATGAGAAAGTTATATCAACTTGTTGTGTGTATAACCACTATCGATTTACTTCTCAACAGGTTACGACACTTTCTTTTTTAGTCCTTTGCCTATCCAGTAACTACACAGTACAGCAATGTTTTTATATCGCCTATTAAACTACGTGTTACCAATTATGCTGATTCTTACATCCCATACATCGCTATAATTTCTTCTTTCTTCTTACCAAGAATTTTATACTTCTCACCTATTTTTGTAAAAGCGGCGATTGCTTTATCGAGATGTTCTCTCTCGTGGTCTGCGGATATTTGCGTCCGGATGCGTGCCTGACCCTGAGGAACAACAGGAAAGAAAAATCCAACTACATAAATACCTTCATCGTACAGGTCGCGTGCTACATCCTGTGCAAGCTTTGCATTGTAAAGCATCACCGGAACAATCGGACTATCGCCTTTCTTAATATCGAGTCCGGCTTGGATCATCTTTTCACGGAAGTAAGTCGTGTTTGCTTCAAGTTTATCTCGCCGGTCTGTTGACTTGGAGATAATATCGATTACTTTGATTGCTGCGGCAACTACAACAGGCGGTACCGTGTTCGAAAACAGGTATGGTCGCGCGCGCTGTCGGCACATTTCAACAATCTCTTTCTTACCGCTTACACATCTGCCCGCGGCACCACCGAGAGCTTTACCGAGAGTCGTTGTAATCACATCCACTTTATCCATAACTCCACAATGCTCGTGCGTTCCTCTTCCGTGTTTTCCTATAAAGCCGGTTGCGTGTGAATCGTCAACCATAACCATCGCATCGTATTTCTCTGCAAGCTCACAAATTTTATCTAATTTAACGATGTCGCCATCCATCGAAAAAACACCGTCAGTTATTATCAATCGTAATCTGCAATGCTGAGTTTCCTGTAATTTTTCCTCGAGGTGTGCCATATCGGAATGCTTGTAATTGTAGAGCTGAGCTTTACAAAGCCGCATTCCATCAACAATCGATGCGTGAACAAGTCTATCCGCTATCATCGCATCGTCCTTATCGAGCATAACGTCGAAGAGTCCGCCGTTCGCTTCCATACAGGACGGAAAAAGGAGCGTATCTTCCATCCCAAGAAATTCCGAGAGCTTGTTCTTAAGCTCTCGGTGGATATCCTGAGTACCGCAAATAAACCTTACCGACGACAGTCCATACCCTCGCTCATCAAGTCCTTTATGAGCCGCTGCAATAACTTCGGGATGACTTGATAAACCGAGATAATTATTAGCACAGAAGTTCAACACGTCCTTAGTCGGCGCACCTGTTGGATATTCAACTTTTATCTTTGCCGCTTGCTGCGATTTAATGAAGCGTTCTTCTTTAAAAATCCCCGCTTTACGTATGCCAGTTAGTTCATTTTCGTAGAATGATTGCGCTTTTTCACTGTATGCCATATATCCTCCTTATATTTTTGTAAATTCTTTTAGAAGATTTATAATATTATTTACTGAATCGAACGCTTCGGGTGTTGCCTTATCATCAGGAATTTTGACTAAGAATTTTTTCTCGAGGAACATTTTAAGTGATACCATTGAAAACGAATCAACTATCCCGCTCGAAATGAGCTTCGTGTTTTCGTTCACTTCGGTAGTTGAATCTTCTTCGAGATATTCTTTTTTGGGTCTTCGCGTACTCGAGTGGGTCATTTTATATCTCCTTGAGCATGCAA
>JASEGV010000090.1 GCA_030017895.1 Bacteroidota bacterium
CTTATTTTGATGCGGTAATATCTTGTATGTCGAAATGCCATTTCGACTTACATAGACATTATAGATGTAAAGTAATAGCCCCGATTTTTGAACAATCTTTCGTTAGGTAAAAAATCGGAAGTTTTACAGAGCCGATTCAGTCCGTTTGCACCTAAGGAGTCATTTGATCGAACGGATGGGTCGGCTTTTGTATTGATATAGGAAAAGATTACCCTTTCCACTCCTTAACACCTTTTTCATCTATCAATGCGTGAATCAAGGGCGGCAGGATTGGAATATTCTTTCCTATCGTGATACTGGCTTGTAAGCGTTGTACAGCAGCGTCGAGTTTTGTTTTATCATCTGCAAAAACGACAGCGAGTGTTTCGTTAGGAGAAACTTTATCGCCAACTTTTTTATTGAATAAAATTCCGGATTTCATATCTATAACATCATCCACTTTCATTCTGCCTGCGCCAATCATAATTCCCACAAAACCGACTTCGAGTGCATCAATGTTTTCTATGTATCCGGCGGAATTGCTTTTTACTTCAAAGGAAAATTTGCTCTTGGGATATTTTGTTAGATCCTCAATGAACGATTTATCGCCGCCTTGCCGTTCGACCATCTCCAGAAATTTCTGATATGCTTTTCCGTTTTCAATTGTTTCTTTGCATTTTGCGACACCTTCTTCAATTGTTTTTGCTTTACTGCCTAACATAACCATCGCACCGCTGAGTGTGTAAGTAACTTCCATCAAATCAGGAACATTTTTGCCGCGCATACATTCCACACACTCCACGACTTCGAGCCAGTTACCCACAGCATAACCGAGAGGCTGAGACATGTCCGTTAGAAATCCAATTGTCGTTTTACCGAAATTATTTCCAATAGCAATCAAAGTTTTTGCAAGGTCTATTGCAGCTTCTTTGGTTTGCATAAAGGCGCCGCGTCCGGTTTTAATATCGAGTACAAGTGAATCAATTCCCTCGGCTAATTTTTTACTCATTATACTTCCGGCGATCAGAGGTATGCATTCGACTGTTCCGGTTACATCACGCAGGGCGTACATTTTTTTATCAGCTGGTGCAATCTCATTCGTTTGACCGATCATGACAAGTCCGATGTCGGCGATGACTGATTTGTATTCTTCAAGAGTTAAGTTTGTCCGAAATCCGGGGATAGATTCTAATTTGTCTAATGTTCCGCCTGTATGTCCGAGTCCGCGACCCGAAATCATCGGAACAGGCACACCGCAAGCTGCAACCATCGGGGCGAGTATAATCGAGACTTTATCGCCAATCCCGCCTGTCGAGTGTTTATCGACTTTTATTCCTGGAATAGAAGATAGGTCGACGACAATTCCAGAATTCAACATAATGTCTGTGAATACGGCAGTCTCGTCGAAATCCATTTTGTTAAAATAAACAGCCATCAAAAAAGAAGACATTTGGTAGTCGGGAATTTTGCCTACGACATATCCCTTGATTAATAGTTCCATTTCCTGGCGGGATAATTTCTGTCCGTCGCGTTTTTTTCTGATTATTTCTACGGCACTCATAATATTAATATTCTTTTCTATAAATTTAATGATTTCTTTTGGAGAATTAAAAATTTTTCAACAACCATTTTCCCAATCATTATCCCACAAATAGATTTCGCATCAACTATTTCTTGATTCTCAATCATTTCTACGGTTTTTTGGAGTGGAAGAATTTCAACGGTCATTGTAAGTTCGCCTTCTTCTAAATTTCTTCCATTTGTTGATAGATGTAAATTTTGAGCAAGAAAGATGTGAAGTTGTTCGCTGCAAAAACCGGGAGTGGTAAAAATTGCCGTCAGTTTTTTCCATTTCTTTGCTTTGTATCCGGTTTCTTCTTCTAACTCGCGCTTTGCACAATCGAGCGGGTCTTCGCCGGGGTCTAATTTTCCAGCAGGGAGTTCGTAAATGAATTTGTTTATCGGGTATCGATGCTGCTTGATTAACAAAACTTTATTATCCGGAAAGATTGCAAAAATTACTGCACCACCAGGATGTTCTGCCACTTCCCGTATCGAACGATTTCCGGAATCATATTCAACATCGTCCACGATTGTGTTGAATACTTTTCCGCTATAAATTACTTTTCTTTTAAGAAGTTTTAGGTTCATCTCTGTTTACCAAATGTACAACCTGTTGGGGAAGGGGAATTGTAATACCTGCTTCTGCAAATGTTTTATAAATTTGTTCCCGTATTGTTGTTTCAACGGGCCACTTTTTCTTGAAGTCGTCGGTTCGCATATTCAACCGGAGGATGAGGGCTGATGAAGCGAAATCTATTACGAACACTTCGGGCGCAGGGTCTTTCATAACCTCCGGATGGTTACTTGCAAGTTCAAGGAGTATAGTTCTTGCTTTCGAAATATCGGTGCCGTATTTCACGCCCACATCAATGAATGCCCGGACCGCCTGTTGTGGATACGAATAGTTGATGAGTCGCGATTTTATCATTTCGGCGTTCGGTACAACTACAAAATTATTATCGAAGTTTAAAATTCTGGTACTGCGTAAACCTATTTCTGCAACATCGCCGATTTCTCCTGAGGGAAGTTGTATTCTATCGCCAACTCGATATGGTCTGTCGACCATAATAACAAATCCGGCAATCATATTCGCGAGTGTGTCCTGTGCTGCGAGCGCAATTGCTAAAGAACCCACGCCCAACGATACGAGCAGACTTCCGATACTTACACCGAAGTGTTCTAATATAATCATTAACCCTGTAAGAAATATTACAATGCTAATAATTTTATTAGTGAGTGGCGCAATCGTCGCAGTTAAGTTACTCTGTGTCTTGCGGGAAACCTCGTCCATATACCATCCAAATATTGCTCCAATGAGCCGGCTTACTAATCGTGCAACTGCAAGAACAATTATTATAAATGTTGCTATTTGCAGATAGTATAAAATTTGATTTAGTGTGATATTGTCAGGTGTTGAAATTTTACTTATATGTTCAATTCCAACATAAACTCCAACGATTACGCTAATTAGAGTTGCATTACCACGCAAGACCTCTATGATTCTATCGTCAAGTGTAGTTTTTGTTTTTGTCAGTATCTTCTTACCAAAGATGTACAGTAAAAATTTTATTACTTTACCGACAATCCACGAGGCAACTACGATTATTAAAGCTATTAATAGGTGGCTAAAAATTTTGTTTTCAAACATATATTTGCTCTATTTATTTTTCCGGCTTCCGGGTTTCATAATTGGTACATTTTGTTTGCACAACGGGCAATCTTCGGGTGTGTAGGTGATAACGTCAATCTTTAAAACAGAGAATTGGTTAGGAACATTAAATTTAACTTTGCCGCCACTTCTGTCGACTACGCTTGCAGTTCCAACAATATTTCCACCAGCATTATGAACGATGTTAATTACTTCTTGTGTTGAGCCGCCAGTTGTAACAACATCTTCGCAGACGAGTACATTCTCACCCGGTTTAATTTCAAAGCCGCGCCGGAGTTGCATAACTCCATCCTGACGCTCTGTAAAAATTGTACGTGCATTTAATTGTCGTCCTACTGCCTGTCCGACTACAATCCCTCCCAAAGCCGGTGAAGCAATTACATCAATTTTCATATCCCTGTAGAACTGTGCGATACTCGCACAGAGTATTTCACAGTGTTTCGGATATTGCAACACCTTCGCACACTGAAAATATTGTGGACTGTGTAATCCTGATGTCAATCTGAAATGTCCTTCAAGCAGGGCTTCTGTGGATTTGAAGATTGATAGTATTTCTTCGGATTGCATATTCATAGTTATTGTTAACAATTAAAATATACGAAAAAAAAGAAGGATGACAAAGCATCAACAATCTAAAATCCCAAACCTAAAATTTAAAATCACTCCACGTGCATTTTCTTCACTACTCCCATTTTCTGTCCTAAAAATCTTTCTCCGACTTCTGTGAACTTGTGAGGAATATCGCTTACAAAAAACTTCACGTTTGCCTTCAACTTGCTGGGGTTTCGTAAACCTTCTGCATCTAATATTTTTTCAACCTGTGCAGAAGTGCTCTCACCCGAATCAATCAGCTGAACGCCTTCTTCCATCACTTTGCTGATAACATTTTTCAAAATCGGATAATGGGTGCATCCCAAAATTAATGTATCGATTTTTTTTAATTTTAGCTCAAATAAATATTCTTTGGCAATAAGCTCGGTTGCAGGATGCTCAATAAAACCTTCTTCGGCAAGAGGGACAAAGAGGGGGCAGGGTTTCGAGAATACTTCAATCGAAGAATCAAGTTGGCGGATTGTATTAGTATAGGCATTACTAAGAATAGTTGTAAGTGTACCGACTACTCCGATTCTTTTGTTTTTTGTTGTAATTAAGGCACCTTCAGATCCTGGTTGGATAACTCCGACTACCGGCACCTTAGCGCGTTTCTGAACAACGTCCAAAGCTACCGAAGATACTGTATTGCAGGCAATCACAATCATTTTGACATTCTGAGAAAGTAAGAAATCGGTATCCTGTGCTGCGTACTCCCGCACGACTTGGGAAGATTTGGGACCGTAGGGAACCCTTGCAGTGTCGCCGAAGTAAACAATATTTTCGTGAGGAAGCCGCAGCATTAATGCCCGAACGACTGTTAGTCCGCCGATACCCGAATCGAATACGCCAATAGGTTTGGAGTTCATTCTTTCAGCAGCCCTGAGTGTTCAGTTTTGCTAATTCTTCTTTCGTGAATTTTACAAATTTATTTTTTTTATCTACTATAACAATTATTGGCTTTACCGGTTTGTTAGTAATCTGAAATGTCATTATGATAATTTCGTGCCCCTTTTTTATCAAATGAGCGGCGGCGCCGTTCATACAAATATGTCCGGAGTTTTTCTTTCCCTTAATTACATAAGTTTCTAATCGGTTACCGTTAGTCTTATCGACGACTAACACTTTTTCGTATTCTTTAATATCGGCTTTAATCAACAACGATTCATCGATAGTGATTGAGCCAACGTATCTCAAGTTGGCTTCTGTTACCGTAGCATTATGTATTTTCGATTTTAGAAATATTCTCATTTTATGTCTTCATTATATTTTCGCTGTTAATATAAATAAAAAAAGGAATAAGAACAATTAACCTTTCATAACCGCAATAGGTACCATTTTAGCTACTTTCCTTGCAATTCCGGCGTTGTGAATAACATCTACAACATCGCTGACATTTTTGTAAGCATCTGGTTTTTCTTCAGTAAGTCCGGATATTGTTTGAGAGCGGACTAAAATGTTTTGGTTTTTCATTTGCTTCATTAATTTTTCAGGACTCGTTTCACGCTTTGCCTGTGACCGGCTCATTGAACGTCCCGCACCATGGCAGGAAGAACCAAAAGTTTCTTGCATAGCCCGTTCTGTGCCGACAAGAACATAGGAGCAAGTTCCCATACTGCCGGGGATCAGAACAGGCTGTCCTGATTCCTGTAACTCAAGAGGTAATGCATCGTGTTTTTTAGGAAACGCTCGTGTTGCTCCTTTCCTGTGAACGAGGACTTTTTTTCTTCCACCATTTCCGCCAAATATTTTTGAATCGATATCATGTTCTTCGAACTTGGCAATATTATGGCAAACATCGTAAACAATTTTCAAATCGCCGCTGCCGATAATTCTTTGAAATGCCTCGCGAGTCCAATGAGTAATCATCTGCCGGTTTGCAAATGCAAAGTTTGCTGAAGCCGCCATTGCCGAAAGGTAATTGCGCCCTTCCTTCGATTGAATTGGAACACAGGCAAGCTGCCGGTCAACAACACTGATTCCATATTTTTTCATTCCTTCTTGCATAATATCTAAATAATCGGTACACACTTGATGCCCCAATCCGCGTGATCCGCTATGAATCAAAACGACTATCTGATTTTTTTGCAACCCGAATTTGAAAGCAGTTTCTGGCTCAAAAATTTCTGTAATGACTTGAATTTCGAGGAAGTGGTTACCGGAACCTAGTGTACCAAGTTGGTCGTGCCCGCGCTCTTTAGCGCGTGAGCTTACAAGGGCAGCATCGGCATTTGGAATTTTTCCGTAATCCTCGATATGTTTTAAGTCGTCTTCTTTTCCATATCCATGTTTAACAGCCCATGATGCGCCATCGTGCAGAACATTATCGAGTTCTGCTTTTGTAACATTCAACAGTCCGCTTTTTCCGGTACCGCATGGAATATCACGGAAAAGTTGATTCAAAAGTTGCTCTAACATCGGACGGACCTCTTTATCCAAAAAAGGAGTTGATAATAAACGAACGCCGCAGTTAATATCAAAACCGACCCCACCAGCCGAAACTACTCCGTTGTCAATATCTGCTGCTGCAACTCCGCCGATGCAAAATCCGTAACCTTGGTGTGCGTCGGGCATAGCGAGCGATCGACCGATCATTCCCGGAAGTGTTGCAACATTAGCAATTTGTTCTTTCGTCTGATCTTTCTCGATGTGTTTAATCATCGCTTCGTCGGCATACACCAATCCATCTATCAGCATTCCTTTTTTATAACTCTTCGGAATCAAATATCTATAATCATCAATTTTTTGAAACATAGCTCTACCCTTTATTTTAAAATCCAATCTTAAAAATTATGCAAACCATAATTTTTCGTTCCGAAATCCGAAATCTTAAATTTGAATTCATATATCCACAAACACCCTCACCAAACCTCTTTCTTCATTTGAATGCACTAGTATTTGATGATAAGTAATGGCTTTAACATCTAACTTCGTGAGATGCTTTTGGTTATCGAAGTTCTCACCTTTAACTTTTGCTTCTAAAAAATTCGGAGATATATTTTCGATATCAAACTCGTAACATACAAAATTCTTCCCATCATAGAGATACAAAATTTCGGCGAGCCATTTCACGAGCAGATGTTCATAATCGGAAGCAGCAATTTCAATAGTTTGTGTTTCGGTTGGGTCTATTGAAGAGGTATCGAGAATTATTGATGTTAAAGCAACGGCAGCTTCTTGGAAAGCTTCTTTCAGGTTTTTGCCATAAGCTTCAATTCCCATATCTGCCGGGTGATCTAAAATTACATAACCTGGTTTCATAGTGGTATAAGATAAGCATTGAGTCGGATAAATTCAAAATTTGCTTTTCCATCTAAAATTGACGAAATTTTATCCCAAAACAAGCAACGTCATCAATTAAAATGAGGAAAAATATGAAATTTAATATCTGGATGGTTCTTTTCATTGCAACGGTTATTATCGCTGTAGTAGTTATTGCGTATCAGGATTTAAGAAGGGCAGACCAGCCGCTGATTTATTACAAAGATAAATATGAGGATCTTCAAAAAGCTTACATTGATTTGGCAAAATCGCATTCTTATATACTCGAAACTGTAATGAAGAATAATGTTCCGTTACAATCGCATTTACCTGATTATGCAAACCGAACACCCGCCGAGTTTAATGAATATTTGAGACGCAGAATTGTAGCAATGCAATTGGAAATTGAACGGCTTGATTATGAAAGACAAAAAGTTTTTAACCGTAAATAAAACAGAAAAAGGAAATAAATGGTACCAAGTGAATTATTAATCTCGATAAAAGAAAATGCAAAAAAACATAAGAAGACAGTAGTGCTTCCCGACGCACTCGACGAGCGAACAATTAAGGCAAGCAGAATTTTAGCAGACGAAGGAATTGCAAATGCTATTTTAATCGGAGATGAGAATCAAATAAGATCAAAAGCCGAAACTTTAGGAGTTTCGCTTCAAGGTGTTCGTGTTGTCGATCCGAAAAAATCGGATAAGTTGAGCGACTTCTCACACATTTTTTATAATTTAAGAAAAGAAAAAGGAATTAGTTTTGAAGACGCACAAAAAGCTATAACTAACCCGCTTTTTTTTGGAGCAATGATGGTGCGTGAAGGATTGGCAAATGGTAGTGTGGCAGGTTCAATCTCAACAACCGGTGATGTGTTGCGTGCTGCTATTCAAGCAATCGGTATGAAAGAGGGAATAAATATCGTCTCCTCCTTTTTCTTGATGGTGTTTCCGCATAAAGTTTTTTCGTTTGCCGATTGTGCAGTTGTTCCAGATCCAACAATTGAACAACTTGCCGACATCGCAATATCGACTGCAGAGAATCATCAGAAGTTAACAAGCGAAGAGTCGCGAGTTGCAATGCTTTCGTTTTCGACCAAAGGAAGTGCAAGTCATCCGTTGATCGAGAAAGTGCAAAAAGCTACGGAGCTAATAAAACAAAAAGCGCCAAATCTGATTGTCGATGGCGACCTTCAACTTGATGCGGCAATTGTTCCGAAGGTTGCGCAATCGAAAGCACCCGGAAGTCCCGTGCAGGGCAATGCAAATGTTTTGGTTTTCCCCGATTTGAATGCGGGCAACATCGGATATAAAATGGCACAGCGACTCGGCGGCGCAGAAGCGATAGGACCGATTGTACAAGGGTTGAAAAAGCCGGCTTTCGATTTATCACGCGGATGCAGTGTCGAAGATATTGTGAACACTGTTGCAATAAACTGTGCGTTGAGCATCTGATGACTTTGCAAGCGGCAAATCAGAAACCTCGATATTTGTTTATCGATTTTTATCGCGGCATTGTAATTTTGTTTATGTTAGAGGGGCATTTATTCCGGGCTTTATTGGATCAGGCAATTATACAAACCCCTATTTTTCAATTTCACGATTTTTTTCACGGTGTAAGTGCCCCGGCGTTTTTGTTTGGTGCGGGGCTTACATTCGTTCTTTCAACACGTAAGCGATGGGAGGATTACCATCACTGGGATACTCCTTTAGCGAGGCGACTCGGACGCATTCTCATCATTCTGATGTTGGGTTACTTATTGCACCTTCCTTTTTTATCTGCAAAAAAACTCGTATTAGAAGCCACTACTCAAAATTATTTACAATTTTTTCAAAGCGATGTTTTACAGTGTATCGGTTTTGGTTTGCTTGTACTTCATGGATTAGTTTTTTTCTTTAAAACAGAGCGGCGTTTTTATGGACTTGTTCTCGCAGCCACAGTTGCAATTCCGTTGATAACACCGTTGTTTTGGGATATCGATTTCTTAAAACATTATCCCCCTTTTGTAGCTCAATTATTAAATAGTATGAATGGCTCATTGTTCCCGATTTTTCCATACGTCGGTTTTTTATTTGCCGGTGTTATTGTTTCGTGGGAGTTTATGCTGGCGGTCGAGCATAAACGTGAGCATAAATTTATGAAACGCTTTTTATACTTAGGCTTGGTTTTTATTGGATTAGGATTATTATTAGATGCAGCTCCTTTCCAGATCTATCCCGTTTACAATTTTTGGTACACAAGCCCGAATTATTTTGCAATTCGTATCGGAGCTTTATTGATTATGATAGGTATTATTTGGTTGATTACAGAAAAAATTAAGCAGCCGCCGCGGTGGATTACAATTTTAGGAAAAGAATCGCTGTTAGTTTATGTAGTTCATTTGATTATTCTTTATGGATCGGTGATTAATCCATTTTTTAGTATGAAAACAATTTTTGGAACTTATTTAGGATTCATGGATGTATTACCGCTGTTTATACTTTTTACAGTTTCTATGATCGGATTGGCTTTTTGGTGGAGTTATTTGAAGGAGAAAAAAAATAATATTTACCGGATTATTCAGCTCACAGCAGCAGCGATATTTTTTATCGTTTTTTTTACGTTGGAGTATTAAGAAGAAGTAAGATATTACCCGCCTGCCCGAGTGAACAATCTATCGTGTCGTTTGGATGGTGATTTCAGAATTATGAGATAATTAAATCGTTTAATTTTACCCCCCCCATACCAGCTATAACTCCTTATTTTTCAGCTGATTACAGGAGGCGATTTTTTAACGATTATTAGCTTATTAAAAAAATAATGCATATATTGCCAGCGATAAGATTTTTGGTTATTAGGGCTTGCCAAAAATTTTCAGGGCTGAAAATAAGTTTTTTTTTATAAATAAAAAAATAAAAACAAGACGCTCGACTCGTTGAGCGGAAAGGAGAACAGCTATGAAAGCATTAATATTATTTTTTTTAATAAGCTTTTCAATTACTCATCTTCATTCACAGGTTCAAACCCAAACAGTCGGGCAGCCCCGCCTGAACGAAGCCCGCTCGAACGTCAGCGACGGGCGAGCAGTCGGGCAGGCACTCTTTGATGAGGATGATTATGTTCCGCC
>JASEGV010000091.1 GCA_030017895.1 Bacteroidota bacterium
TTTCCCTAATGGCGGTCATTAGAAATTTATAGCCTATTGAACAATCTGGGTTTATATTTCTTAAATTTGAAAAATTCGCTTTATTTAATTATTAAAGTTGAATTAAATAATTTATTTGGAGGTATTTTTCTTGTCGATTCTTTTAATGTAAACAAATAAAGAAATTGCTAATACGGTGATAATAAGCGTTACAGCAAGTAAGCCCCATCTTCTAAAATAATATTCATCAATTGCTTTTTTGCCGGCAGATTTTACTTCAGAAGTAACCGCAAATCCTTTGTTTGCAACCTCAGTAAATTTTACAAGATTGAAAGCATGCACGATGGTTCGGGTTTCTAATTTCGCCTGACGAATATCACGTAACTTGAATTTTGCTTCCGATACTTCCATCCCTTTTTGTTCAGCTTCGGTAATTAGTTTGATAGTTTCCTGTTCTTCATGAACTAAGCTATCCAGAGTTTTTCTCATTTGTGCCGCATCCCAATACCCTATTGGGTTTTTGGTTTCGGTATGACAACGCGAGCAAATCGCTTCGGAAGTTGTTCCGATTAATTGATCAGTACCCACAATGATTGCATGATTACTGTGACAGGTTTCGCATTCAGGAAGTTTCAGATCGTCAAAAGCTTTTTTATGCGGACTTTTTGCAAATAAGTCGGCATTGAAGACGTGGCAAGTTCCGCAAACTTTTGATATTGATTCAAATCCCGGAGGAGCAGCACCGTGATTGCCGTGACAATCGTTGCACGATGGAGCCGCCGCATCACCCTTATTTAATAATGCAACACCATGAATGCTTGCTGCAAATTTTTCGTATTGGTCGGTTGGTATTTTGTATTGCTTCATCAATTCTGCGTCGCTGTGGCAAGCAGCGCAAGTTTTTGGTAAATTCGCGGCGTGAACATGCGATCTAACATCCTTTGCAACCCTGATGTCGTGGCTGCCGTGGCAATTGGCACACGTTGCTGCGTTGGCATCTTTCTTTTTGTTCAATTGCCCATGGATGCTCGTCAAATATTTCTCGTGTTGATCGGTTGGTAATGCCGGATTGTAATGCCGCATATATGAAATATCGGAATGGCATTTTGAACAGGTTTGCACAACATTGTTCGAATGAACAGGAGAAGCAACATTTTTTACTGATACAATATTGTGTACACTATGGCAAGTTGTACATTGTAATATTTTTTGATCGCCTTTGACAGTAAGTTTTCCGTGAACACTATTATTCATTTTTTCAAACTGATCGCTATGGCAGTTGCTGCACACTTCCGCAATTTTATCACCACACGGAATCCCTATGAACCCTGCATCCTTATTCATGGATTCGTCCATGCCTTCTTTAGATGCATCTCCACCATGGCAATCAACGCACGAAATTCCTTGAGCAAAATGTAAATCGGTCGGAAATAATTTTGCAGGTTTATCGCCATTTGCCTTATGGCATGCAATACATTGGTCAACTTTTTTCTGTGCCATACCAAAATGCACTGAAACGATAAGAAGTAATATTACAATAAATATATTCATAACAGTCCTTAAATGAATTCACTTTTATTCTAAATAGCCAAGTACAGTGAGTAAAATTATATACACTAACGCAAAAATACCGAGATAATTTATGAATCTGGTTTTTTCGCCACGAAGAGTTTTGCGATCCCAAAAAGGAACTGAAGTCCAGAGCAATCCTGCAGCACTGAATAACAGAATTCCCAACACTTCACCATCCATAAACAGAATATGCGCCGGAATATATTTTAAAGTTTGAAACATAAACATAAAATACCATTCCGGTTTTATACCTGCCGGTGCGGGAGCAAACGGGTCGGCTTTAACACCTAACTCCCAGGGAAACAAAACGGCAAGAAGGGCAACAATATTCAGAACCACTAACCAAAATAATAAATCGCGAAGTAAAAAATTCGGAAAAAAAGGCATTGTCTTTTTTTCAGTCACTGGTTTGTTTTCATAACCAATAGGTTCACTCATTCCTTGTCGTTGAACAAGGATCAAGTGTATCCCTAACAAAACAGTAAATATTGCGGGCATAACAGCAACGTGAAATCCGAAAAATCTCGAAAGCGTTGCACCCGTTACATCTTCGCCACCGCGCAAAAATTCAAGCATCGGTTTCCCGATTACCGGTATAACTCCGGCGATATCAGTTCCGACTTTTGTAGCAAAAAAAGCGAGTTCATTCCAAGGAAGTAAGTAACCGCTAAACCCGAAACCCATAGCTAAAAATAACATAAGCATACCTGTAATCCAGGTTATCTCACGGGGTTTACGGTACGCACGTGTAAAATAAACACTGAACATGTGAATGAAGGCAGCCAACATCATTAAATTTGCCGACCAACTGTGGACAGAGCGAATTAGCCACCCGAACTGAACTTCAGTCATTATGTATTGGATACTCTCAAATGCTAAATCTTCGCTCCCTTTATAGTAAAGCAGTAACATAATTCCTGTAACAACCTGAATTATAAAGAGAAAAAGCGTTATACCACCAAAATAATACCAAATCGAATGACTATGAACAGGAACATATTTTTTTGCAGCAAATTGAATTATATCTTCGAATTGGATTCGCTCATCGAACCAATTATAAAACATTTTCCAATAGTTTTTTTTCATAATAATACCTTATAAGATTTTGGAAACAAAAATATCTTCCCCCTGGATGATAACTTTGTAAGGAGTCAAAGGACGCGGAGGCGGTCCAGAAATATTTCTTCCGTTTAAATCGAATTTACCATTGTGGCAAGCACACCAAATAACTCCTATATCTTGTTTAAATTGAACTGTACAATCGAGATGCGTGCAGGTAGCCTCGAATGCTCTGAATTCGCCGCTCTGAGTTTTAACCAAAATTCCCGGCTTAGTGCCAAACCTAAACATAATACTGCTATCATTAGGTATCTCGTTTACTTTGCCAATTTTTACAGAAGATACTTCAGCCGATTTTGTTTTAGGCGGTTTCAAATATGCAATTATCGGATATAATATCATAGCCGCCAGAGCAGTCAACGAACCACCTAACACATATTTTAAAAATTTTCGTTTAACTTGATCCACTTCCATATTGCACTCTTCTTTCTATTCACCAGTATGACATTCGTTACAGTTAGTCGTTTTCCACTCGTCGCCAATATCTTCAGGATGCTGGAATTCTAATCCGGTTGTTGTGAGTGTTTTTGGAGATAATTCAGAACCTTGATATAAAATTGTGTGGCAACTGTTACAATCTTTAGTAATTGGTTTTCCCAAAGGACTAACAAGTTTTCCGTTGTGGCATCGGAAGCAACCGGGATTGTTCATATGGCTGATATTTTCTGGATAAGCTCTCCAAGTAACTTGCATCGAAGGGAAGAAATTGCGTGAATAAATTTTTTGAACTTCTAAAACTGCCTTTTTAATTATTTCTGACCGGGTAAAAGCAATCTCTTTGTATTCACTCCCATAATAATTTTCAATTATGTAACGGATACTATCAAGTGCTTTTTCTTTTGTGGAATAATTATAGGATAACGCCTCTACTCCAATTTTTTTAATATATGGAAGTGTAGGATCAATGTGTTTCAAATACATTGCTAAATCAACTGCTGATGTCGGTGGTTTATAAACGTGTGAAGGTCTGTTATGACAATCAATACAATCGACTTTAAATTTCTTACGTGCCTCAACCTCTGTGTGAGTCAACGGATTATCGGTTATGAAATATTCGGTTACATTATTTTGATGGTCGGTAGTTTTAACATAAACAATTTCTTGCCGTGCAGCATCGTCTGCTATATATTCAATATCCTGCATAATGTTCATATGCCAGTGAATACCAGCAGTCGGTCCCATCTCAGGAGAGCCGCCGCCTATCTTCATAAGTAACGAGATAGTCCAAGGTGTATTCACTTCATCCTTCTTAAAATAAGTTTTTTGCTTTTTAGATTCAGTGAAAAAATACTGGGGCCAATGGCAGCGTTCACAAGTTTCTTGAGCCGGGCGTAAGTCTTTAATAGGAGTTGAAATGGGTTTCGAATATTTATTGAATAAAACAGAATAAACCTGATAAGCGCCCGAAATTTTTGACTTCACAAACCAGTCGGCTCCTTGTCCGATATGGCACTCGGCACATTTGACACGTGCGTGCGGCGAAGTTTGATAGGCTGAGTATTCGGGTTCCATCACTTCATGGCACACTTTACCACAAAACTCGACTGATTCAGAATATTCAAATGCCTGGTAACTTCCAAAGGCACTGGAAAGCATAAATACTACCACAACAATAATAAAAATCAAAGTTCCTCTTCTATGGCGGGGATTGTTAAAATCGACGTTGATGAAGTGCCTGACTTCTCCCCCTCTTATTCTTCGCCGCCTCTCGAAAATTATTCCAATAATAATCATCAGCAAACCGATTACCAAAAAAACTGGTAATATTAAAAATGTTACAATACCAAAATATACCGGAGTTTGAGGGATAAATATTCCGATTAAGAATAAAAATATTAACGATACAAACGATATTAAAGCAACAACCGATCCGATAATACTAAGTGGGTTATAGAACGTATCCGGATATTTTTTAGCCATAAAATATTCCTTTTTTTGATAGTTGAATATACAAAAAATAATCTTAATCAAAAATTATTTTAGTCTATTACCGTCCAGAATTTCCAATTTATCTTTGCAGCTAATACACAAACTTGCTTTCTTCAAATCTATGTCCTCAACATAAGTCGATGAGTGCATTACGCACATGTAATCCTTGCAATGTATTAAGCCGAATGTATGCCCAAGTTCGTGTATAATTTCTTTGGTAGTCCTTGTTTGAAGAAGTGGTTCGTTTTTGGGTAAACCGTAATACTCGTTGTGAAGTCGATGCGACGATGCTATCGCTGCACGCCCGTTTAATTCGGCTTCACCGAATACATAAGTTAATATAGGAACAAACAGATCTAAATCAGTTAAAATAATTGCTTTGGAATCGTTTTGTATTTTGCCGCTGTTGAGCAGTAGATGGAGAATTTGGGTTGAGTTATATTGAAGGCGGTTCGCATCGAAAGTGGCACCAAAATCCATAACCGCTTTCCTGAATGAGACCTCTAAATTGAATGCTGATTTAACTTCAATACAGAGTAACCCAACATCTAATTTCTCAAAATTCCGGGCACCTAAAATTTCGACGAACATCTATTACCGGTTCTTTAGGTTAAATTTATTGATTTTGTTGTATAAAGTTGCCCTGTCGATATCGAGGACTTCAGCAGATTTAGAGATGTTCCAATTGTATTGATTAAGAATTTTTAAGATATGGATTTTTTCGATTTCTTCGATTGAGTCTGAAGCCGGTTTGATACCATTAATATTTATCAACTGGAAAGGTAAATCTTCCTTCCTGATTTGTGGCGGCTTGCCTACCACCATTGCACGCTCAACGGCATTTGCCAATTCACGAATGTTCCCGGGCCAATCATATCGGACTAAAACATCCATGGCTTCCGGGTCGATTTGAGTTACCGGCTTATTCATTACCTGCGAGAATTTTTTCATAAAATGATTTGCAAGCTGCGGGATATCGCTTTTCCGTTCTCTAAGCGGTGGAAGAAATATTGTGAACACATTCAAACGGTAATACAAATCTTCTCGGAATTTTCCCTCTTTAACAGCCAACTCTATATCTCTATTCGTAGCACAAATAACACGAACGTCCACATTAATCACCTGTTCGCCGCCAACCCGTGTGAATTGTTTAGCTTCAAGAACCCGAAGCAAATCGACCTGGAGCCGTTCGCTCACACAACCGATTTCATCAAAAAATATCGAACCGCCATCAGCCATTTCAAACTTTCCCTTGCGGCGGTATTGAGCCCCCGTGAAGGCACCCTTCTCGTGTCCGAATAATTCGCTCTCTAACAGATTATCATTTATAGCACCGCAATTGACAGGGATAATTGGAAAATATTTTCTCGAACTGTGCGCATGAATTGCACGCGCAACGAGTTCTTTTCCCGTTCCACTTTCGCCACGAATTAAAACTGTTGTATCGGTTTTAGCTACCGTTGAAATCAACTCAAACACCTTCTTTATTTGTGAACTTTCACCTACAATTTCATCGAACTGAGTTAACTCATCTATCTTTTCACGCAGCTGTATATTCTCGGTCAACAATTTTTTCTGGTTGATGATATTGTTTACTATGTGTGTTAGTTCATCAGGGTCAATCGGTTTAGTTACATAGTCGTAGGCACCGTCCTTCAATGCCCGCACAGCCGAATCAACCGATGCAAAGGCAGTAATAATCACTACCGTCAGCGATTTATCAATCTCCTTCAGGTGGCGTTGTAATTCTAAGCCATCCATACCTGGCATTTTTATATCTACAAATGCAATATCGAAAGTTGCCGACTGAAGTTTTCGCAATGCTTCGGCAGCATTTTCAGCCGTATCAACACGGTAGCCATCCTCAAGAAACCACTTGTAAAGCGATTCCCGGACGATTTTCTCGTCATCAACTACCAATATTCCATAATTATTATTGTTCATAGTAATACCCTGCAATTTTATGTTTGTCTGTTTTTATTTTCCCGTGGCAACACAATATTAAATGTTGTTCCCTGTCCCACAACCGAGTCAACTGTTATTTTACCCTTGTGTGCGTTTACGATTCCATAAACTACCGATAGCCCCAATCCCACACCTTTGCCATCTTCTTTGGTTGTAAAGAATGGTTCAAATATTTGTTCCTGTATTTCACTCTGTATTCCGTGGCCTGTATCCGTAATTTGAATGGAGATATGATCGGCATCGGTATCGAACATTTTAATTGTTAAAGTTCCGCTACTTGGCATCGCTTCAATCGAATTAATCATCAAAGCAATTGTAGCTTGTTGTATTTGTGCGGCGCTGCAAAAGATGATTGGGTTTGTTAATTTAAAATCGCGCACTAATTTGATATCATGCATCTGCATATGGTGGGCAATCAACATAATACTCCGCTCTGTAATCTGTGCGAGGTTTGAGTCTTTAAATTCTTCAACTTGCTGTCTTGAAAACAATAAGAGATTTTTTACGATGTTACCGCAACGGAGCGATTCTTCAGCGACAAAATTTAAATCTTGTGATATATTTTCATAATCATCTTTTGTCAAATTATCTTTATTCAATCTTTTCACCTGAAGTTTTGTTAGTGTAATTATACCCTCAAGCGGATTGTTAAGTTCATGAGCTACTGTTGCGGAAAGCTGTCCAAGCGATGCCATTTTTTCGATTTGAATTAGATGGGCATGTGCACGTTTTAATTCGTCTGTCTTTTCATCGACTTTATTTTCAAGACTTATTGACCAGTCTTTAATTTCGTCGTAAGCTCTTTTCAATTTATCAGTCATATCATTAAACGCATCGGCGAGTTCACCGATTTCTGTTTTTGAAGTGATAGGAATTTTATAATTCAGATTCTTTTCTGAAATTGCTTTTGCTCCATCTATCAACTGATGAACAGGTTTGTGCACTAATTGCCTGATGAATATTGCCGATACAATATTAATCAACAAGATGATAATAATTGAAAATGCAAATACCTGATCCTGTGCCTCTTGAATATTTTGATCAAGTTGGTCGAGCGACATTTTAATATCTAATACACCTAACACTTTAGTTTCAGAAGGATGTGCATGACAGTTGGCAGTTGAACAATCGACTTCATTTTTTATCGGATTGATTAATCCTAACGAACGGTGTCCATCGGGACGTGTAACTATACGAGCACGACTTTTTTCAGGAACTGACTCAATCGGTTTTTCGGCAGCGTGGCAAACGTAACATGCTTCGGCGGTCATATCAACACTCGTCCCGATTTCCTCCTTAAGACTCGAAAACATTATCTCTCCTTTTTTATTAAAAACCCGGATGACTTCAATTCCCGGTTCTATCCCAAGACGATTGATAATTTGATGAGTATCTTCGCGTCGGTTTAGCAGCATCCCGTATCGAGTTGAACCTTTGATAAAATCGCTGAGGCGGCTTGAATTTATCTTCAAGTAAGTCATCATATGCTCTTCTTGCGATTGGAGAGTAAAATAAATATATGTCCCTAATAAAACACCCATCACCAATAGTAATGTTAAGAAGAGCCGAAATGAGATAGTATTGAATAAAGTTTTCATAGTAAACACACTCGTTGCTGAATAATAAAAAAAAATTCCACAGTAATTTGTGGAATTTTTCAACAATTTACAAATCCAAAAGTTATTATTTGGGGAAGCAGAGATTTCTGAGAATTTTCCAATATTCATCATTTGGTAGGATTTCGGATAGAGAAGAGCTGAATATACCTCCATCGAATTGAGTTGGAGATGTGAGAATCCTTTGTTTTTCAATTATTTCATAGAAATTATCTTTAGTCCGCTTTAATTCTTTTTGAAACCATACTTGAGCTTCTTCCCCTGTGTAAAAATCTTCTAATCTTGAATCTTTGTTGAGCCTGATTTTTGATAACCACGATTTTTGTAAATCGGTCGTGCGAATAAGATCTGGCGAATTTAATAGCAAAGCATTGTTTTGAACAACTGTTCCACTTATAGGCGAATATAATGTAAGTGTGCGTCCTTTTTGTATTAACCAGCAAAAACTTTTTCGTTGTCTGACAAACTCTCCGACTGGCATCATAACAATACAATTTATATAATTCAAAATTTTTGCTAACAAGATATCGATACCGATTGATACTGCACCATCTTCATCTTTGGATAAACGAATATGATTTTTTGAATAATAATATGTTGGATTGATTTCTGAATCTATTAATTTATCGATCAGCATCTTTGCCTGGTCAGAGTAATTCACAATTTTTCCAATGTTCGATGTTTTATAGTTTCCGTTTACAATTTCGCTCGAGATTTTAGATCGAATTATTCTATCGTAAGCACAATGCTCGCAGTCGAACTCTAAATCGCAGAGCTTGTACGAGACTACACCCGCGGACATCCAGACACATTTTGCATCGTTTGAATTCATAATAAAAACTCTTTTTGGAAATCACTCCAATCGTCTTCATCAAGGTCAGACAACACACTTCTTACGGGCAAACCGCCATCGTGTAAAGTTTGAAGAGTTAACTTTTCACCGTTCGATAATCGAATTATAAATTCTCTGAATCGGTGCATTTCATCATTCAGCCAAACTACTGCTTCATCCGCAAGTTTCAATGATTTAATCTCTGAAGATATTTTAGACGGTTGAACGACTACAAACCATCCATTATCGTATGGGTCAGAAAACAACTCAGGATTCTTCAGAAGTTCGCTGTTAAGCTGAACAACTTGCCCAGCTACAGGAGAGATAAAATTCAACACCTTGTCCTTCTGATTTATTGAAAAAGCTGGTTTATCTTTTTTTAGCAATTCACCATATGGCGGTAAAATAACACGATTGACATTTCCGATTGCTTTCACAATAAAATCATCTACACCAATCTTTACCATTCCTGATGGAAGGAGTTGAACCCAAGTATGCTTGGGATGTAAAAATAAACCTTTTGGAAAATCAATATCTTTGATACCGGCAAAAGTTGCCAAAGCCGACATCTTTTGCTGACTCTTCAAAATGTTTTTCACATATTGAATTATTGCTTTTTCTTCCTTTCGATATATTATATAATCAACAGCAAGGAAAATTATTATTGTTAATATGACAAATAAAATAGTCATCTTTTCTTATCAAGGGCAGTTCCAAAAATTCAAATATAAGTTTAGTGTTATAGATTTTATCG
>JASEGV010000092.1 GCA_030017895.1 Bacteroidota bacterium
TTTTCAAATGCAAATAAATATTTTCGTCAAAACTAATTTTTAGAGATGCCCTTAACTAATTATGTGTTTGAATTTGGTGAATCCGGTTACGCTGTACAACCTATACTCCTAAACGGAAAAGGATATTGGGGAAAATTTAGCGATCCAGGAATTAGCTATATCAACGGAACATATATTACAAGCGACACGATAGACGTGAAACAGGGTTGGAATTTAATCGGCTCAATTTCGTATGATGTACAAACATCATCTATAATTAGCATCCCTACGGGACTGATAAATTCATTATGGTATGGATATTCGTTGGGGTACTATTCTGCCACTTACATTGTGCCGGGTAAAGGATATTGGGTAAAGTGTAATGAAGCTGGTAAGTTGGTGATGTTTTCAAATATTATGCAAAAATATTCCTCATCAATTAATGTTGCTTCGAATCATGTCGAAGGTTTTAATTCGTTGACTATCTCCGACGCCGCTGGTAACTCACAAAAGCTATTCTTCGGTTTGAAACCGCAAACTGATTTCGATACAGAGTTCTACGAATTACCCCCCACATCGAACTTCAGTGTATTTGATGCCCGGTTCATTAACGATGGAAAGGGATACATATTACATACTCTTAATACAAATTTGAACGAAAATAACCCCGCATTCATTAACATTGCATCAACAAAATATCCATTGACAATATCGTGGGACGTTAGAAATAATTCAAACGTAGAAAGCGAATCATTTTTATATGAATTATCAGATGGTACAAACGATAAACCTATTGAGCTTACCGGGAGCGGTATAATAACATTAACTAATAAATCAATAAGTAGTTTAATTTTAAATTCCCATAAAGGAAAGAACCTGCCCACAGAATTTTCATTATATCAGAATTATCCCAATCCATTCAATCCGTTTACAATTATTAAATACGATTTACCCGTCGAATCTTATGTAACTATTAGCGTGTACAGTGCAATCGGTCAACGCGTTACACTACTCGTAGCAGAAAAATTAGAAGCAGGAAATCATCAAATTAAATTTGGCGGTTCATCCGCCACAAATATAGGCGGATTGCCAAGCGGCGTGTACTTCTATCGCATTGAAGCAACCGGTATCTCCGATCCAAATAAATCATTCTTTCAAGTTCGGAAGATGCTATTGATCAAGTAAATTGGAATACTTTTAAACCTTCATTTTCTCGCCCTATCTGTTAATTTGCTTTTTGTTTTTAATCGTGCTATATTTTTCAAAAAAGTAGCACGATTAATATGAAGAAAATAAATAGATTCGGGATATCAATGGAGGATTCTCTCCTCCGGCAATTCGACAAGCTTATTTCGCAAAAGGGATATACAAATCGTTCGGAAGCTGTTCGCGACCTTGTGCGCGAAAAGATTATCGAAGAAAATATTGAAGCAACAAACGAAGAAGTTTACGGGGCTTTGGTATTTATTTACGACCACCACAAAAGGGAATTGGAAAAAAACCTCTCCAACCTACAGCACGATTATTTCAAAAATATTGTCTCTACAACTCACGTTCATATCGACCACGACACTTGTCTTGAAATGATAATCGTGCGAGGGCAGACTAAATTGCTTAAAAATATCGCTGAAAGGTTATTGAGCTTCAAAGGTGTCTTAAACGGTAAACTTACTCTTACATCATCAATAAAAAATAAATTATCCAACAATACAAGGAACCTAAAATGAAAAAACTATTTTTATTTGCAGCAATGTTTACAATTATGAGTTACAATGCTTATGCGTGTTTTGATACTTACCTCTTTTTGCATAGATCTTCTATGGTGTATCCGCACAAATCTCTTGTATTTGAACTTAACGGAGAGTATTCTATCAACAAGTTTAACAGTCCCAACGAAGATTCGTTTCTCTCGAGCGGGAGTATATATTACGGACTTGCCGATAGGTTTTCGACACAAATCAGCATCGGCTCAGACGATAAATCGCGTGGAGAATACAAAATCGATTTTTTCGGAATACGCGGCGTCTTTAATGCATATTCTTCACAATTTAAAGATCACACCGCCGATCTTATATTAGAATATCGAGCAGGTTTTCAAAATGCTTTGGGTGATGTAGAATTTTCTGTCCCTAACATTTTTAGAACATCTGATATTACTTATGTTCTCCATCCGACTTTAAATTATACATTACAGGAGAAAAATTTTCAATTTGGAGGACACACTGGACTTTTCTACAATTTCAGCGACAACAGTGTTATTGGTGTTGGTGCCGAATATCTTAGTCCACAAAGCGGTAGCTATGTTGGAAACAGGATTACCCAAAGCGAAGTAGCAGCCAGTTTCTTCTTTGGTTCACACATTGGAGAGAGTATATTTATACAGAATGAACTTGCAAAAGGACTCGCAAATTCACGGGATTTTGGATTTGCCCTTACAGTTAAGTTGCTTAGATAATTAACTCCTTAACATAAAAAACCCTGCTCTCAAATTAATGAGAAGCAGGGTTTTCATTTTTGTTTAGAAAGCAGTTACAAAGCCAAACGTGAAGTTGTTTTTCTTGCGCTCGATGTCATAACCGTATTCGCACATGAATTTTAAATTACGTGCGAGGAGATAACTGAAATTTCCAGCTACCGAGTGATATTTCGAATAATCAAAATCGGATTTGATATTATTATAAAGCAAAAACAAATACCATTTGCTCTTATCGCCTTCGGGTGCATACATAAACTGAGCAAATCCGCCACGACTCGCTTTTGATTCTTCTTTAATTTTGAACAATGGATTTTTATCTTTCCGATAAACAAATTGACCGGTTAACTCGAAATTTTCCGTTTCAATCGTTGCATCCACACCATACATTGTAATATTATTAGTTCCGAGTGAATCGGTAAGACTTTCTTTTCCGATGTATCCTAAACCTCCGATTTGAACATTCTCAATAATCGGTTGTGCAATTCGGAAGAAGAAATTTTTGTACGGGTCGTCGTCGAAACCACTTTTACTCATCGGACCAATTCCATTTCCATTCAAAACAGATACAAATAAATCTGTTTCAGTTGGTAAAGTGTAATTTAACATCAATCCGCGGTCGTATGTTAAATCAGCTTTCGACATTTCGGGTTTAACTTTATATATCCAGTAATCTTCGAAGGTTGGACGGAGTTCTCTTTTAAAAATTGGATCAGCGACTTGATATTGTCCAGCCATAACGTCGAATTCAGCTCCACCGATATTGTTAAAGTAGAGGAAAGCATCTTCAACACCGGCAACCTCACCTCGTTCGTCAAAAAGAAAATAGAAAAAGTAGGAAACATCTTTTGCAATCTGTCCGCTTGACAGGATTTTAACTATGAAGGGCCATTGGATATCAGCTTTCGGCTCGTTCTGCGGTTGATAGCGTGAATATCCGTCAATTCTTAACGCAAGTGGAAGTTCCCGCATAAGCAATAAGTCTTGGTCGCCTGTCTCGCGTGTAAAACGGGGTGCCTCCTTATCTTTTAACTGGTATCCGTTTGCAGCAAACTCAAGCCCGTAAGGTTTTAACTTAGGCGCAGGTGAATGGCATACATTGCACGACATATCGTACTTCCTTGCATACGCAGGAATCGCTGATGATTGTTCGATAATAAAAAGCACACAAACAAACAATGCTAATATTGGGATAATTAATTTTTTCATATTGAGCGTCTCCTCTTTTTATTTAATAATATTTATTGTGGTCTCGTGGAAATTTACTTCGAGCGGATCGGATTCTTCTTTAGGCACACCTAAAAACTCAGCCACAGGTGTCGGAAGCTTTTGATAATATAACGCTGCTCTAACGGTCATCGGTCCGGGCGCAGCGTCGTTGGGGATTGTCCATGTAAATGTTTCTAATTTTGTTTCTCGCGGTCCAATCCGGTAATCTGTTGCAAACGAAGCTGTGTTCCACTGCATTATTGTCATCCGTCCTTGCGGATCAAGATAAGGTAATCGAAATATACGGTCGCCTTCTGGAATTCCATTCCTCTGAATTCCTTTGAAGTCTGGGATGTTTAATGGTATTCCCATATCCTGATACGCAAGTGTATTTGCAGCAATTGTATATTCTTCACCGGCAAAACCTTTCTTATCAACTTTCAGATGATATACATTTCCCTTTGCATCTTTCGCTTCGGTGTGCATCCATAGAAGCCGTTCTTCTGCCGAACCAGTTGGAAACTTATGCCCGGTTTTTTGATTAAACAAAGCAGCGGTAAATTTCACTTTCTCTCCCGGCTCAACTTCTCGTATATCCGGATGGATACGGATTTCAATTACACCACGAACTTTCCCTGGATCGTGCGCACCGTGAAAGAGGTGCTGTGCAACATCCGGAAGCTCAGAAGCCATCGCTGCATTATGTCCTGTTGCGTAAGTCATGTGGCAATCCTGACACCTAACACCTTCCTTCGCATACGGACCTTCTTTCCATTCGAGGTGTGTTGATTTTACCCAAACATCGTACGGACTCATTTCGTTGTGGCAAGTTCCGCAGAAGTCGGCTGACTTGTGAAAAGGAGAATACATCGTTTTGTGAGCGGGAGATACTACACCTTCGCGGTTTCCGTATTTTGTTTTACCCGGCTCCGAAATGTAGTTGTAATTATGTGGTATATCTCCCTTAAACCCTGTAACTGTATGGCAAAAATCGCACGAGACTGATTCGTTTGCGCGGCTATTTGCTTCCGGCTTTGGCGGGGGAACATCACCAGCGAGGAATGCAATCGGTGAGTGGCATCCGTTGCAACCGGCTTTAACACCCGCAACTTTTGGTTCTTTATCTGCGTGTGGAACTGCAAGCTTGAAATACTCGATTTCATCCCAGTGATGTGTGTATGCTTGCGACATCATCGCTTGTTTCCATTGTTGATAAAAGTCGATATGACAGGAACTGCCGCATACCTCGGGTTTCTCAAAGTCGGCATACTTCCGTGTTCCCAAAGCTTCATCGCCAACTTTTATCTCCTGACCTACTAAAAGCGCGGGTATAAAAATGATTAGTAACAACATCCAAATTAATTTTTTCATATACTCCTCCTAAAATTTGTTATTGTGAAAATTTATATAATTGTAAATCTCGAACAACAAATATTTTGATAGAGAAATATAAATAGTAATTCAACTAAACACAAATCATTTGTAAGTCAGAACGCTGTTATTATGAAACATCCGATAAATTCTTATGCAGCAGATTCTGAAGAACGTTATACGTTCTGAAACTGTTGAAACAGTTACTAATAACCAAAAGTCTTTTCACAATGTAACCGTTTCAACGGTTTATAAACATTTTTCGGAACTCCCATTGTACTAATTAATTCCGATAGGGAAGAACATACTTAACAGAAGTAAAATATTCAACCCTGCAACGATAATGCCGATGATTATGAGTGTGAATTTTGTTAAAGGTTTGTTAGCATATTTTCCCATTACACGTTTGGAGGATGTAAGGTAGATTTGTAAAAAAACAGTAATAGGAAGTTGGATACTTAAAAACATTTGAGAATAAATCAAACCTTTGAACGGATCAGTAATGAAAAAAATAATCAGTAAAGCAGAAACGAGTGAGACACCCACACCTAACTTTGAGTGGTTATCTTTAATATCGTAAGGTTCGGTAAAAAATCCGGCAAAAATAGTTCCTCCTGCCATGCCGGAAGTAATAGAAGAAGCAATTCCTGCAAATAACAGTGCGATTGCAAAAACGAAAGAGGCAGCTTTGCCAAGTAGAGGCGTCAACAAATTTTCGGCTTGCTGTAATTCGGAAACAGGGATATTGCTTTGAAAAAAAGTTGCAGCAGCCAATAATATCATTGCACTGTTTATTGCCCAACCGATAATCATCGAGAACAAAGTATCTAAAAACTCATAATCCAATTGCCGTTTAATAATTTTATCGTCCTCAATATTCCATTGTCGGCTCTGAATTATTTCTGAATGTAAAAATAAATTATGCGGCATTACAACGGCACCAAGCACGCTCATTACAATAATCATTGAACCTTTCGGTATCGAAGGTGTCAACCAACTTGCAGCGGCGACACTCCAATTTATATCCACTAAATACAATTCATAAATGAATGCCAACCCGATAATTGAAACAAATCCTATTATCCATTTTTCGATGACTTTGTAAGAATTTGTAAACAACATAATACCGACAAAGATAAGCGCCATCACGGCGCCTATTTTAAGAGGAATACTAAAAAGCATATTCAAAGCTATTGCAGCACCTAAAATTTCTGCCATCGAAGTTGCAGCCGAAGCCAGCATTGCGGTCGTTAAAATTCCTCTGCCCGTCCAGGGCTTGAGATGTTTGGTCGTTGCTTCGGATAAGCATAAGCCGGTCGCGATACCTAAATGAGCAACGTTGTGTTGCAAAATAATCAGCATAATGGTTGAGAGTGTAATCACCCACAACAAAGAATACCCATAATCGGAACCTGCTGCGAGGTTGGAAGCCCAATTACCCGGATCGATGAATCCTACAGTAACCAACAAACCTGGCCCTATGTATTTCAACAAATCACTGGCGGCAAACCGAGGTTTATGCTGTTTCTTGTTTCTTAAATCGTTTAAGAAATATTTTATTTTTTTAATCATAGAATTTGAGCTAAATATATAGAATATTTTGGAGAGAAAAAATTAGAGAAAGAACCGTTATTTTTTTCATAGTGTAGGGTATTTCTTTTTTTAGTTTACAAATTGAGAAAGGTCTCGATCGATGATAGCCATCGGGACAGAAATACGCGCCTTCGTGCCGAAACTTAATGAAGAGGCTGACCAAAAAGTCTGTTTTCTCGATACGTTCGCTTTGCGAACACTCGAAAACCGGCAAGATAAGCAGGTTCTCGAGTTCGATTTCGTAGAAATCGAGTAACGAGAGAACTTATTAGTCAACCTCCTAAAAATAATGATTCGAAAATCGGCAAACTCATTTATGGTTATGCGATGTACGATTGATTCATAAATAATTTCTTCCCACCTAAATTATTCTTATATTTTTCTATGCATTACATACTCAAATCTGATTTTAAGCCTGACGGCGATCAGCCGGAGGCGATACGACAACTCGTCGAAGGAATCGAACGTGGCGACAAATATCAAACTCTGTTAGGTGTAACGGGTAGCGGCAAAACCTTTACAATCTCGAACGTAATTGCTCAATGCGATAGACCTGTTCTTGTTATGTCGCACAATAAAACTCTCGCTGCACAGTTATATGCCGAATTCAAACAATTTTTTCCGAACAACCGTGTCGAGTTTTTCATAAGTTATTACGATTACTACCAACCCGAAGCTTATGTTCCCCAAACCGATACTTACATTGAGAAAGATTCATCTATCAATGACGAAATCGATCGTTTGCGATTGCGTGCTACAAGCGCTTTGATGAGCGGCGACCGGAATGTAATAATCGTTGCTTCGGTAAGTTGTATTTACGGTTTGGGTTCACCTGAAGAATGGATGAGCCAGATTGTTCCGATTAGAAAAGGAACGAGAGTGAAACGGCAGGAATTATTGCGGAAGCTTTTAGATATACATTATCTTCGGAACGATATTGAATTTACGCGGGGAACCTTCCGAGTTCGAGGAGATGTGATAGAAATTATTCCCGGTTACGAACAGGGCGAGGCACTGCGAATACAATTGTCCGACGATGAGATTGAAAAAATAGCTTACGTGAATTCATTAACAGGCGAAGCGACTGGTGAAACCGATTACGAAGTAATTTATCCTGCAAAACAATTCGTAACTTCCAGAGAAACAATTGAAAAGGCTCTGCCGAAAATTGAAGAAGAATTGAACGAACGATTGACTGATTTGCGGTCGCGCGGGAAATTGTTGGAAGCTCAGCGTATTGAACAACGAACACGCTTCGATATGGAAATGATGCGCGAGGTCGGTTACTGTTCGGGTATTGAGAACTACTCCCGACACATCAGCGGCAGACCCGCGGGTTCACAACCATTTTGTCTGCTTGATTATTTCCCTGATAAGCCCGATGGAACTGGAAAAGATTTTATAACAATTGTAGATGAATCGCACGTAACTGTCCCGCAAATTGGTGGTATGTCGCACGGCGACAGATCCCGGAAAAGTACGTTAGTCGAATACGGTTTTCGTTTACCCTCTGCACTCGATAATCGTCCGCTCACTTTTACCGAGTGGGAAGGAATGGTGGATCAGATAATTTTTGTGAGCGCAACACCCAGTGAATATGAGTTAAAAAAATCGGGCGGTGTTTTTGTTGAGCAAGTAATCCGCCCAACCGGACTGATTGATCCGGAGGTTCAAATAAAGCCGATAAAAAATCAGATAGATGATTTGCTAGCTGAAATTCGAGGGAGAGTTATGCTAAAAGAGCGTGTGTTAGTTACAACCCTCACAAAACGGATGGCTGAAGATTTAACTGAGTATTTAGCAAATCTAAACGTGAAAGTGCAATATATTCACTCCGAGGTTGATGCTCTTGCACGCGTTGAAACTCTGCGCAATTTACGGTTAGGCGAATTCGATGTTCTAGTTGGTGTAAATTTACTGCGCGAGGGATTAGATTTTCCGGAAGTCTCCCTCGTTGCGATACTCGATGCTGATAAGGAAGGCTTCTTGCGTTCTGAAACTTCGCTTATACAAACAGCCGGTAGAACTGCTCGTAACGTAAATGGCAAAGTAATTTTGTATGCAGATAAAATTACCGGATCGATGCAGCGAATGATAAACGAAACCACACGCCGCCGCAATAAACAAATTGAGTATAATGAAAAACACAGCATCCAACCGAAAACAATATACAAGACAGTTGACGAGATAATTGCCAGTACGGCCGTCGCCGATGTTAAAGCAGCGAGAGATGATAGACGGGAGCGGGCGAAAATTCCGATCATTGCTGAATCAATAATCCGCTATCTTACTAAAGACCAGCGTAAAGATATGATTGAAGAATTATATACGACAATGCGTGCAGCGGCAAAAGATTTAGAATTCGAGCGCGCAGCTCAATTGCGAGATGAAATAAATCGACTTGAAATAATGAAATGAAATAAACAGGGAATCACGATGTTATTGAAGCAGAATTTACTGAAACCGATTCTTGATTTTATATTCCCGCCTGTTTGTTTTTTGTGCCAAAAAATTATTGATGATGGTGATGGAAAGATTTGCACTGAATGCTGGAATAGTTTTACAGTGGTTAGCGATACACATCCTGATTATATAATTTTGCAGAATCGTTTCACATCGGGTGGAGTCATTGAAGATTTTACTTCACCTTTTTTGTTTGAAAAAGAGGGAAAGTTTCAGGAGGCAATACATCTCTTAAAATATAAGGGAATAAAATCAGTCGGATTAAAATTAGGATTGGCAGTGGTGGAGAAGATTAATCAAAATAGCTTCGGAACAATTGATATAGTTGCCCCTGTACCACTTCATAAATTGAAATTGCGGGAGCGAGGTTACAACCAAACTGATTTTATCTGCAAAGGAATTTCACAACTTACTGAATACATAGCAATATATGATTTGATAACTCGTCTGAAATATACACAATCGCAAACGACATTGACTTTTCAACAGAGAAAAGAAAATGTTTCTGATGCGTTTGTTTTGAACCACAAGTATAAAGATTTAGTTAAAGATAAAGTAGTATTATTGATAGATGATGTAATTACCACCGGTGCTACGATAGAAGCTGTGGGAAGAGTTCTGAA
>JASEGV010000093.1 GCA_030017895.1 Bacteroidota bacterium
AATGCTCTGCTTCTTTATTCCTCAAATATTATGCCCTTACTTTTTAGTCAGCCCCACAGAAGAACAAAGAAACCGGGCTTTAGCTCAATCATAAATAAGGAATATTCATTATGGCTTACGTACGCATTTGGGTACATCTTGTATTTGGAACAAAAAGCCATGTACCTTTTTTAACCCGTGATGTTAAAAATAAAGTAATCGCTCACATTATTGATAATGCAAGAAACAAAGAAATATTTATCGACTGCATTAATGGAAACGCTGATCATCTGCATTGCTTAATTTCTCTTGGCTCTGAACAGAATATTGCTAAGGTCGTAAATCTAATTAAAGGTGAATCATCTTATTGGATAAATAAAAACAAGATTACATCGTCAAAATTTGAATGGGCTGAAGATCACCATAAGAAAAAATCATTTGCCGATGAACATACCGAGTTTATAAAAAAATATAGTTTTGACCGTAAATGATAAAATATGTAATCGCAGTAATATTATTCTTAAATCTCGGAATAGCATATTCTCAGAATACTGAAATAGAGATCAAAAATATAGAGCAAAACAAAGCTTATCCTGCATCTTTGTCAGGCGAAAAAGTAACAACATCCGATACTATTAGATCAAATGGGAATGGAGTTGATGGCAACGCCTTAAAAGAAATAGGGCAAGGAATTGGAGATGGAGCAGGAACAAACACGAGCGGATTTTCTGCAATGCTTGCAGGACATAACAACGTTTATGCTCTCTATTTTAACCAACTTGGTCAATCTACTGGAATTTGGAGTTCCACGATTGCGTATGCTCATCGTAGGTACACCCTGCACATTAGTTCAGACTCAAACTATATAAATTCAGAATATACGAACGCCCATAGAAACGGTTTTAGTGTTCGTTGTGTCAAGGATTAACCCCGTGAGATAAAAATATTAAAGATAGATTTAATGACAAAGGACAATGGAATAAATATTAAGTTAAGAAAACTTGAGAGATATTATCTCACGGGGTGAACCATTAATGTATGTATTATTATGTTTATATATTGAAAAGTGAGAAAGATGGAAATTTCTATACTGGATATACAAGGGACCTAAGAGCGAGAATCAATATGCATAATAATGGGGAAGTATCTTCAACCAAAGAAAGGAGACCATTGAAACTCGTTTATTTTGAAGGATGCCTGAATCAACAAGATGCTACAAAGAGAGAAAAATATCTAAAGACAGCTTGGGGAAAAAGGTATATTAAATCGAGATTATTTAACTATCTCACGGGGTGAATAAAGCAAGCTACGATCTTGTACTTGCTATTTTTACATAATAATGTTAAATTTACCAGTGTAATCAAAAATTTAACGGTAAATATTTTATTATGGTGCAAAGATTATTAAAAAATCTCATCAAATCAGACCTTTTTAAAGGGAAGACAATAATAATATTTTGGGAGATTATAAACTTATCGTACTTGACGAGGCGCAGAACATCCCTAATATCGGTAAGGTACTAAAACTAATCACGGATACTTTGAACGAAGTGCAAATAATTGCAACCGGATCATCAAGCTTTGATCTTGCAAGCCACACGACTGAACCGATGACAGGCAGGGTAATCCACCATAAATTGTATCCACTTTCAAGCGTAGAAATTAAAGCTAATGAAGATTGGCTGAATGTAGATGCTAAATTAGATAAGCTGCTCAGGTTCGGTTCTTACCCGGATGTTTTTACTTCAAACGATGAAGATGCAATTAATAAACTTCACGAGCTTGCTTCTAGTTATTTGTTTAAAGATTTGCTGAAATTCGAGGGGATTAAAAAATCGAGTCTATTAAAAAACCTTGTTGTTTCTTTAGCGCTTCAACTTGGGCATGAAGTTACCTATAATGAATTAGCTACTAAGCTTGGAGTGAATAGTATCACAGTCCAAAAATATATAGACTTGCTTGAACAAACGTACGTTGTATTCAAATTAAATTCTTTTTCACGAAACATTCGTAAAGAACTGACGAAGTCGTTTAAAATTTATTTCTATGATAATGGAATTCGCAATGCATTGATCAATAATTTCAATCCCCTTTCATTGCGGAATGACGTGGGCGCATTATGGGAAAATTTTTGTATCACCGAACGGCTTAAAGCCAATGCCTATTCCGATAAAAAAGTGAATAGTTACTTTTGGAGAACATACGACCAAAAAGAAATCGATTATGTTGAAGAAACGGCAGGAACAATTACCGGCTATGAATTGAAATATTCTGAAAAACAACGGATCAAAATTCCAAAGAATTTTTCGGAAACGTATAATGCTGCTGTTCATAAAATTGATAGAAGTAATTTTTGGAAGTTTGCAGAATTGCATGTTTAAAAACCCCATTTTTTCGATAATAGTTGTGATGAGTATAAGTACTGTAAACTCACAGCAATTATCTATTTCCGTTTCTGAATTAAGTGAGAACAAATCTTATTTATACTCATTGCAAGGAGAAAAGATTACGTTGATTGATTCAGTGAGTTCAATTATGGAAGGCAAAATGACATACAACCTGAGTAACATCTACTTACACCCTGGTCTTTTTCGTATCATTCTAGAAAAAAACAAATGGATCGACTTTGTAAATGAAGGTGAGGACGTAAGCATTACAACCAACGCGAACAATATTTTAGATAGCTTAAATGTTGTTAAATCCGAAAGCAATCAACTTTATTACACATTCATAAAACTGAACAAACAATACAAGTCAAAATCAGATCTGCTCCAGCTAATCTTAGCACGTTATCCCAAGGATGATGATTATTACACAACTTCACAGAATAAATTAGAGCAACTTCAAAAAGATTATCTTGATTATGTAAATGTTGTTGCACAAAAGAATCCAAGCTCCTTTGTCTCAAGATATATCAAATCATCCCAGTTACCGGTTGTAGACGGAAACATTCCATTGGAGAAACAAGTATCTTACCTAAAATCCCACTCATTAGACTTTGTAGATTTTAATGATGCCGGTCTAATCAACTCCGATGTTTTTTCAAATAAGTCCATTGAATATCTTACATACTATCGTAATCCTCAACTGCCTAAGGAACTTCTCGAAAAAGAATTTATGGTAGCTGTAGATACAATCCTGAATAAAGCAAAAGTCAATTCACTGGTCTACACGCATGTAGTAGAATATCTGTTAGACGGTTTCAAGAAATTCGGGTTCGATAAAATCATTGACTACATAATCCAGAACTACGTAATCAAAGATGACATCTGTATCGATGAAAAACTAGAGACTGCATTACAAAGAAGAATGGATCAGGCAAAGTATTTTAAAATTGGCGACGTTGTTCCAAATATCGTTAGTAAGGATTGGTCCGGTAAAGAAGTTGATTTGTATAGTATAACGGCTGAAAATATATTGATCATATTTTATGCATCCTGGTGTCCACACTGTAAAACTCTACTACCTCAGATAGCTGAATTATACAAGAGCCAAAAACAGAAAAAGACGGAAGTATTTGCTGTATCGATTGATACTAATAAAACTGACTGGCAAAAGTTTGTCGAAACTGATGGGTGGAAGTGGATTAACGTTTCTGACCTGAAAGGATGGAGCGGGAATGCGGTGAAGGATTATTATATCTATGCAACGCCTACGATGTTCCTAATAGACAGACAAAAGAAAATAATCGGAAAACCTTTGTCGTTTGATGAATTGTTAGGGGTATTTTAGATTTCCGATTTCTAACCACGTTTAAGCCGTTAAGAAATCGGAAATCTGCTTGTTTTTTAGTCTAAAATTTCGTATCTATTAGCTGTTATGACGTACCGAATAATATTCTACATATCATTTTTCGAGCATCAGGAACACTTCTAAGTATCCTACCGCGATAATTGACCGCTCCCACGGTCTTACTACCTTTTTTATTCCAATACATTTTAACCAAAACTAATTAAGCTCTAAGTTGCTTAATTTTTTTAAAAATCAATCTACTTTGAAAGAGAAAATTATGACACCCAAAATTTTACCTCAGAATGTCCACTCGACTTTAAAAAAACATCTCCTCGTCGATGGCTTCGATTTAGTTTTAGACCTTCAAAAAAGCCACGGCTCATTTATCGTCGATTCTATTACTGGTAAAGAATATCTCGATTTCTTTACTTTCGTTGCCTCAGTTCCTATTGGAATGAACCACCCGAAAATGAAAACTCCGGAATTTCTTGAAAAACTAACCTCAGTTGCAATCAACAAACCATCACTCTCGGATATCTATCCGGCTGAACAAGCAGAGTTTGTTGAAACATTTTCGCGCATAGCAATGCCAAATTATTTTCCCCATGCATTTTTCATTGAAGGCGGTGCGCTCGGTATCGAGAACGCTCTTAAAGCGGCTTTCGATTGGAAGATAAGGAAAAACTTTCTTAAAGGATACAAGAAAGAGAAGGGGACACAAGTAATTCATTTCAAGCAAGCTTTTCACGGACGAACCGGTTACACGATGTCGTTGACGAATACAGAGCCGGTGAAAATTGACCTATATCCGAAATTCAAATGGCCCCGAATCGAAAATCCAAAAATCAAATTCCCGTTGAATGAGGAGAATCTGAAAGCAGCAATCCAAGCAGAACAGTTAGCAATGAATCAAATCAAGGATGCGATTAAAAATAATCCTGATGATATCGCGGCTATCATCATTGAGCCGATACAAGGTGAGGGGGGAGATAATCATTTCCGAAAAGAATTCTTTGTTGAACTCCGCCGCATTGCTGACGAAAACAACATCATGCTGATCTTCGACGAGGTTCAGGTAGGGGTTGGTCTAACAGGCAAGATGTGGGCGCATCAACATTTTGTGCAGCCGGATATGATTGCATTCGGAAAGAAAACACAGGTTTGCGGTTTCCTCTGTGGAAAAAGAATCGATGAGATACATGACAACGTGTTTAATGTATCGAGCCGGTTGAATTCTACCTGGGGCGGAAATATTGTGGATATGGTGCGTGCACAAAAATATTTAGAAATTATTGAAGAAGAAAAATTAGTTGACAATGCACGCGTTATGGGTGAATACCTTTTAAAGCAATTACACAATTTACAGAACGAGTTCCCATCCGTTGTAAGTAATGCACGCGGACTTGGACTATTCTGTGCTTTCGATTTAAACACACCCGACGAACGAAACAGGCTGAAAAATTCCTGCTACGATAAAGGTTTGATAATATTAGGTTGTGGAGAAAAATCTATGCGTTTCAGACCACCGCTGAATATTTCAAAAAATGAAGTCGATATGGGTATGTCGATCATAAGAGAAGCTTTGAAAGGGTTATAATATCCAATTCTGGTAAAAAATCGGAGTAATGGATTTTTGGAGTGATGGAATAAGAAGCCGGTTCCTGGAATAGGGGAATCGGCTTTTTGTTTTTGTTGGTTTACAAACTGTTCAAGATGACACACTCAAATCTGCAATCTCCAATCTCCAATCTTTAAGTTGCATTCTAAAATCATAAATCATGAATCCAATTCTTCGATCATTTGATTTTGTGCATAAATTTATATAGTTTTTTATAAACAATTTATAGGATTTGTAAATGTTAACAGCATACATACAGGCGGCGATGAAGCGGGCGCACTATGAAATACTTGCCGATAATGAAGGATATTATGGTGATATCCACGGGTTTCAAGGTGTTTGGGCGAATGCTAAAACACTCGAAGAATGCAGAGAGGAACTACGCGAAGTTCTTGAAGATTGGATACTATTTGGGTTACGTTTAGGGAATACTCTTCCAGAGGTTGATGGGTTAAAATTAGAAGTGGTTAAAGAGGCGATTTAATGCCGGTATTTGGACCGATATCGAGAAAAGATTTGCTCCGGTATTTACTACAATTAGGATCGCAACGGACCGATGTCCGGTGGAAAACACGAATTTATGTTAAAAAATAGATTGAAACTCATACTACCCAATCCTCATGGAAAGGATATTGGAAAAAATCTTTTATCAAATATTCTTCATCAAGCAAATATTGATAGAAGTGAATGGGAAAAATTGTAATTATATTTTCAGATACCAATTCTTGTTTCAATCCATAAATCCAAGATATAAAATCCCACAACCTTACTTCATTCTGAGTTTATACTCATCGTAATTCTTTTGGTGAGCTGGGTCGTAAGTACCTAATTTGGTATAAATATCAGGGTTTTTGGAATCAAGGTACAATTCACATAGCTCCAAATATTTGGTATCGAAGAATGCTTTAATCAAAATTATCCGCTCGTTGATTTTCTTCTGGAAATTACCTATACTTTCTACAGCTTTTAAAACATTTTCGAGGGCTTTCGATTTATTTCGAGTAAGCATATCGAGTCCCTTGTAATGATAAACGTAATACGCCTCCCGAATAATTTTATTCTTCGGATTGATAATTTCTTCGATGAATTGAATTCGATTATAAGTACCCGAAGATTTCAAATCCCATCCCGATGAAGCTCCGCCTCCCGAGCGTGCTTTACTCGCAATGTCAACAGCTTGTTGGAAAAAATCTGTACCATCGGTTGGTTTGAACGAGTCGTAATCAAAACCGAGAATGATATAAACATAAAAATCAATGAAACTTGTAACAGGATCGTATTGAGGATTATTGTGATGGATCGGCTGATTTCGGACGAAAGTAAATTCCCATTTATCATCGAATATCCGGACAGTACCAGTGCTTTTGTCCGATTTATAAATTTGTCGTTGGCTGCCTATAAATACTTGCGCTGTGTATTTGTTCTCAGACGGCGAACTTTTGAAGAATATTTCAAAATTACATTTTATCTTTTGGCCGCCAAAATCATCTTTAGTCCATCTGTAATTGTTGATGTAATCCTCGATCCGCTGTTCGAAACCGGAAATGTTTTCGAGTGCTTCAGCAGTTAAATTTTCCGTATTCAATGTAACGTTACAATCAATTTCCTGTGCAATTATGAAACTGTTCATTAAAAAAATGATTGCGAAAGTTGCTAATGTGATTTTCATATCAATACTCTATTTGTTGAATTCAATATAGCTATTTTATTCAATTAGTTCAAGCGTCAATTAAGGTTAGGAGGTAATATGAAGGTAATAATAATTATCATTTTCCTGTTACATCAATCGATCGTTGCAGGATTTGAGCAAACGAACTTGGGTTCCAGAACTAATGCAATCGGAGGAGCTTTTGTAGGTTTATCGGATGATTGCTGGGGTATATTTTATAATCCTGCTGGATTATCTCTGATAAATTTTAATGAAGCAGCAGTTTATTATTCACCACGTCCCTTCGGCTTGAGCGAATTATCTACAACAGCATTTGCAGCAAATTATTCTACAAAAATCGGAACTTTCGCTTTCGCCGCAAAAAAGTATGGCTTCGAACTTTATAAAGAAATTTCAGGAACAATATCGTATGCAAATTCTTTTTTAGAAATAAATTTAGGAACGAGTTTCCATATCCATACATTGACAATTAAAGGTTACGGAAACGACTACACGATTGGTATGGATGTCGGAATTATATTACCTCTCGCTTACAATTTACTCTTCGGCTTTTCAGCGAAAAATATTAACGCACCAACGATTGGAAAGATGAAAGAAAAATTGCCGCAAGTATTTTCGTTTGGAACTTCCTACTCACCCATCAACAATTTGTTTTTGCTGATGGATTATGAAAAAGAAATTATGTTCGATGGTTCGATAAAAGCAGGGTTTGAGTATTGGGTTTTTGAATTCGCAGCTTTGCGGTTGGGTGTTAATGAGAAGCCATCAACTATTTCAGGAGGTTTGGGCTTGAAATATTTATCTCTAAAAATCGATTATGCATTTATCAACCATCAGGAACTTGGGCTTACACATTCGATCACGATTGGATTTTTGTGGGGAGAAGAAAAATGATTCGATTAACGAACATCATTCTCTTATTCGTGGGGTTATCGCCGGCACTTTCACAGATTGATACGGAAGACACAACCGATGTCGAGATTGAAAATTTAGTCGAGCAAATTACAGATGAAGAAGACTCCCAATTGTTAGATGTTTTTGAAACCGAGCCAATAATTGTCCGGGAAAATATTTGGAGTCTGCCATCGGTAGCTGTCCGGTCACGAATCCGGCAAAAACTTCAAACAAGTCGTGGATATAAAGATGGAAAGTATTTAGGAAGTCCGATAGTTTCTTATCAAAGGATTAAGCTAAATCAGGGCGAAAATATTTCGGGCGGGCTGCTTGTAGAAAAAGATGCAGGCGAAAGGAAGTTTAACGATTATACTAATTATTTTATACGAATCCAGAATTTAGGTTTTATAAAATCTGTATTGATTGGCGATTATGTAATTGAAGCGGGGCAAGGCTTGGTGATGTGGCGTGGATATGATTTTACAAAGGGGGCTAATATCAAAGCCGGTTCAATCCGAAAGGGGAGAGACCTGATGCCGCATCTTTCGTCTGACGAGGTCGGATTTCTTCGAGGGGTAGCGTTTCAACTGCACTGGCGAAGTTTCGGCGGGCTGATTTTTTATTCCAACAGAAATTTGAGTGCCTCGGTAGATAGTGCCTCGGTTGTTACAAGTTTTTATTCGGGCTATTATCGCACAAATTCTGAAATTGCAAAGCGAGCAAATCTGAACGAAAAAGTTTTCGGCGCCCGAATTATCTACGATTTATATGGGGACTTCAAGTTCGGACTGACTTGGTTCAGAAGTTCATACTCTAAACAGATAAAAGTTGCCACCAATAATTTCTTCTCGAATTACGGTTTTGATTTTACTTTTAAAATTGAGCGATTCAGTTTGCATGGTGAGGTTGCATCAAATTCTAAGATGGATTTTAACGGAATCAATGTTCTTACAATTAGTCCGAATGCTTTTATTGATGTGGTTGCCTTGTATAGAAATTATTCTCCCTATTATTTTAACAGATTAGCAAATCCATTCGGTGAGTCATTCGGCGGGTCGAACGAAGAAGGTTTCTTTGTCGGTTTAGAATTGAACTTATTAAAGGGGATAAAATTGATCGGTTACAGCGATAAGTTTGTTTTTCCGAAAAGCAAAGAGCTAAATTTCTCAAAGCGAGGGAATGAATACCTATCGCAGTTCGAATATAAAATGAATAAAAATCTGTTTGTTACTTTGAGGTATAAGAAAATATCGTCGGATGATTTTCAAAAAGGTCTTGATAATATGAATAGAGAAATCAGAATTATCGATCCATCGGTTAGAAGCAACTACCGCATAAATGTTGATTACGATTTATCTAAGTTCTTAAGATTAAGATGGCGATTCGAGTACCGCACTGTAACATCCAATATTACAAAAGTAACAGAAATCGGGAGGATGCTTTTTCATGATTTGAGTATTAAACCGAAAAAAAGATTTACACTTAACTTCCGAATTAGTTATTTCAAATCTGATTCATATTTTTCTGGAATAAGTCAGTATGAAAATGATTTATTAGGTGTACTCTCGATTCCGGTTTTATACGGACGAGGAATCAAGTGGTATTTATTATTGAAGTATCAGATTATCAACTCGCTTGATTTGTCGTTTAAATATTCTTATCTGATTCGTGAGGATGTGAAGAAAATCGGGAGTGGATGGGACGAGCTTCCGGCAAATGTGGATAACAGAATAGGATTGCAGTTGGATTTGAAATTATAATCCCGAAAAATGCAATAGAAAATTGTTTCTTCCACTAATATGTTAATGTTGATTGG
>JASEGV010000094.1 GCA_030017895.1 Bacteroidota bacterium
GTATCTTCTTTCGTTTCTTTCAGTTAATCCAATTTAACTCTTTCTATTGAATTTTTCAGGTTTATTTTTAATTAAAAGGATATTTATGACGTAACCGTTTTAACGGTTTATAAACAATTATTCAGAAGTTTCAGAATGTTTTATCTTGTTCAGGTAATCTTGCTGATTTCCTGAATAACAATGAGTAACAATAATTAACAAAAATTAAAACTATGAGGTGCGATATGAAAAAATTATATGCATTTACTTTTATTTGCCTTTTGTTTGTCCAATTTAGTTTTGGACAGGGCGTTTTTAACAGTCTGACTTCCGGAGCCTGGAATGTGGCTAGTTCATGGACTTTGGTATCAGGAACTGATTCGGATGGTATCCCTGATTCAGATGACGATGTTACGGTGTTAAACGGACACATTATATCTCTTCCGGCATCTGTAAACGGAAAAAATGTTACAATTAATTCAGGTGGTTCAATTATAGGACCCAATACAGGTTCTTCAATTTTTTATTTGCGGGTTTATGGAACCACATTAACTAATAATGGAACTCTTGGTGGAACTTTTCAAGGAACAAATTTAGGATTTGAACCTGCTAATAGCGCTGGGACAGTAACACTCAGCGGATCAGGGGTATGTAAAATATCCCAGGTCCGTAGCCAATCCGCTGCAGTAAATATGAATATTATTATTGACCAGGATATGAAAATAAACCGTTCCTGGGGCAGAGGTATCGGGTTCAGCGCATATCAGTCAACAACAAGTAACGGCAACACGCTCACCATCAACACAGGAAGAACTGTAACACTCGATTCAACAGCTGATTTCCATCATGGGTCTACCGGTATTCCCGTAGCAGGAGGTAACACTACTTACATCATTAATGGAACTCTGAAAACAAATGGCGGTCAGCGATTTATCATAATACCGTTTAATAGTGCTGCAAGTGTTCTGACAATCGAAGTCAACGGTGTAGTGGATTTAGGCGGAAGGGTTTTTGGTCAACGCGCTTCAGGGCAAACCGTCTTAGGTCCAGTTAATCTAAATATCAATAACGGTGGTGTTGTTAAAGTTAGCGGTGTTCCAGCTGATCCTGAAATTGATTTGTTCGATGTTAATACCACATTGAGCGGTACAGGATATATAGACATTGCTTCATGGCCTTTTATATTTAATCCAGCAAACTATATTAAAACGACGGGAACAGGCGGTTTAAAAAGAAATGTAGCATCTGCCGACATAACTTTCCCGATAGGTACTTCAACAAATTATAATCCTGTAGTAATGAATAATACGGGTACTGCAGATAAATTTACAGTTCGTGTGAAATCCACATTTGACAATTCGCCGGTAGATATAAATAAAGTTGTGAATCGTCAATGGACGATAGATGAAGAAGTTGCCGGCGGCAGTAATGCATCGATTATTCTACAATGGAACTTAGCGGAAGAGGCATCGAGCTTTAATCGTAATGTTGACCTCTTAGTCTCAAGATATACAGGTACTGCCTGGCAAGGAAAAAGTGCCAATTTAAGTGGCTCGGATCCCTATACTGCGATGGCAGCCGGTTTTAATGCTTTTTCTAATTTTATTGTCGAAAGCCGACCTATAACTACATTTCAACTAAGTAAAGGAAGTATAAATTTGGGTAGCGTAGAGGTGAGTGGCTCAAAAACAGATAGTGTTTATGTAAGGAATATAGGTGCCACAACAATAAACGTTTCTTCCGTAGTTTCCGACGAGCCTCTTTATACAGTAACACCAAGCTCCACAACGGTACCTGCAGGTGACAGTGTAAAATTTAAAATTACATTTTCACCAACAGCAACAGGTGCCGCGAGTGGAAATATAACTTTTACACATGATGGTGGAGGTTCGCCTCACATCGTTACAGTATCCGGAACGGGTGTGTTTACGGCTCCGGTGTTTGAAGTTAACCCGGCAAGTCTTGCTTTTGGTGTTATCGCAATAGGTAAATCAAAGGTTGACAGCGTTGTGGTAACAAATGGCGGAGCGACTAATCTTGTCATTGATTCAGTCCGGTCTTTCAATAACAACTTTTCTGTTAATCCTAGCGGTCCTGTTACCGTTCTTCCGGCAGCGACGCAAAAATTTTATGTAACCTTTTCACCTACCGCTGAAGCTGTTCTATCCGGTAATCTAAGTTTCTATAATAACACAACAACATCACCGAATGTAGTTGGACTCACCGGTACGGGTTTAATCATGAAGACTGTTCTGAGTAACGGAACGGGTGGTGGCGATTGGTCGAGTACAAGCACTTGGCAGGGGGCTGTTCTACCATCGGTTGTGGATAGCGTAGTTATACTCGGTGCGGATTCTGTTTATCTTTTATCAGATGTTTTAACCGGTGGTTTAGGTGTTCAAACCGGGGGAAGGTTACTACTTCTGGATACTCTTAGAGTTATCAACAGCACTGTAAACGGAACAATAATTGCTTCCGGTGCTGCCAGTGCAAGTGCGATTATTCCGAACGGTGTTATGATCTTCTTGAACGGATCTACATACAGACATGCCCTCCCGGCAGGTATGATCCCGGTTGCGACCTGGAATGCAGGCTCAACGTGCGAAGTAACAGGATATACGACCGGATCAAAACCAGGTAATCCGAATCAGAATTTCCATTATTTCATTTGGAATTGTGCGAGTCAAGCAGCTAACATTGATATGGCTTGGTACAACAATACTATCGGTGGAAATATTACTGTCAAAAATTCTGGTGTTTCGCGCTTCCAGATGACTAGTCCATCAGCCGGTTCACCAAATGTCATAACAATCAATGGCAATATCGATGTTGAAGGCGGACAATTTTCTTCAAACGGCTCTTCAAGCGCCGCCGATATAACTATTCATACATACGGTAACATCAATGCGACAGGTGGTAACTTCTCAATTTCGAGAGGCAGCGGTCCGACAGTAGCATGGTATCTTCATGGCAACTTCTCAATGTCAGGTGGAGCTACGACACAAAATTCAAAACCTGTCGGTGCAACTTTTATTGTAGCAGGAATTACACCACAGAATATCACATTTTCAGGTATGATATTCAGTGGAACAGTGCCTGTTCAAGTAAATAATGGTGCTGCGTTAAATGTTTCTCTATCTTCTAATACATACACAGCGGGTGGTTTTGAATTTACCGGTAATGACGGTTCAGTTATTAATATGGGAACAACTGTTCTACGGGGTTCAGGTGCCTTTACTATGAATGCAGGCGCTACACTGGAATGTGCTCATGCCGGAGGTTTAGATTCTACGCTTTCTAACACAGGTGGAAAAAATCTTGGGACAGGTGCAAATTTTAAATTCAACGGAGTTTCAGCACAGCGCACCGGAATCGTTCTACCGGCAACACTGAATAATTTAATCATCAGTAATCCGGCAGGAGTAACGGCATCAGCATCTACAACTGTGAATGGAATGCTGTCTATTATGAATGGTAATTTTTTATCAGATGCAAATACTATTACATTAGGTACGTCAGGAATTCTCAATGAGATTGCAGGACAAACAGTAATAGGAAAAGTTGTAACAACCCGCAATGTGATACAAGGTGTCAACAATACATTTGGTGGAATCGGTATTGAGATTAATGCGGCGGATGCTGCCCCTGGTTCAACGAATGTCGAACGAATAACGGGCACTGCTCAAACCGGCAATAGTAAATCTTCTATTTTAAGATATTTTAACATAGTGCCCACAATTAATTCGGGTTTAAATGCAGCATTAGTATTTAAGTATTATGACTCTGAATTAGCGGGGCAGGATGCGGGTTCATTGCAGTTATATAAATCGTTAGACAATGGTAGTACGTGGTCAGGTCAAGGCGGTATTGTAAATGTATCCGCAACAACCATTTCACTTAGCGGAGTAAATAGTTTTTCGCGATGGACTGCTGCGGATGCAAATAATGATTTAGGATTCAGTATTGCGATGTCATTGGGCTGGAATATGGTTTCGGTACCTCTTACAGTTGAAGATTACAGTAAATCAGTTTTATTTCCAACAGCTACATCGAGCGCTTTCGCTTACGAGACAAGTTATGTAACTAAAACTATTTTAGAGAATGCGGTTGGTTATTGGTTGAAATTCCCAACCTCGCAAAGCGTCCCAATATCGGGTGCTATACGTACGAGTGACAGTTTAATCGTTAGAACCGGCTGGAATATGATCGGTTCACTCTCTGTCCCGATTAGCATAACGAATGTAACTCGTAGCCCCGGTGTAAATTTATCATCCCCATTCTACGGTTATCAGAATGGTTACTCGGTAGCTACTACAATTGAACCGGGTAGAGCTTATTGGATAAAAGTTTCAGCAGATGGAAAACTATATTTAAATGTGTCGGGTAAGAAGTAACATTATTTCGTTAGAAAGAAACATATTTATGAAACAATTTAAAATAATATTCGCAATCGTTTTCATTACGTTGATTTTGATAGGTAATGTATTTGGGCAAACTGCTTCTTCTACTTGGCCACTCACAAGTGTAACAACGGTTAGTCCAACTAATTCGGGAAGTGTTACAGGCAACAATGAATCTTTCAGTAATATGGTGATAAACAATTATGCTGGTCCGAATAGTAGCCAACGAGTAACAACAACTACTGGGTCCTGGCCCGCCGAGACAGCTCAGAATGAAACACGTTACATCCAATTTGCTGTATCACCTAATCCGACTTATTCTTTTAATATTACATCGGTAACGCTTTCACTTGGTGCCAGCGGCGGTGGTAATATGAAAGTAAATATTTGGTGTTCTGTTGACCCAACATTTACCGTACGAACTCAACTCAATAGCAGCGTTCTTAGTTTACCTGACGGCTCATTATCCTCATTATCTTATTCACCAACTGTAAATGTTAATGATGGTCAAACATTTTATCTGAGAATTTATCCTTGGTACACTTCTTCTGCATCTGGTAAGTATGTCTGTCCGCAAAATGTTGTTATATCAGGAACAACTTCAAGTGCTACTCCATTAATTACAACATCAGTAAGTTCATTAACTAACTTTTCACAAACTGTCGGCACTCCCTCTGCTACACAAACATATACTGTCTCTGGTAATAATTTAAGTAATGATGTTGTGGTAACAGTACCGACAGGTTTTGAGATTTCTACCAATTCAGGTAGTACGTGGAATAATAATTCTTCTCCTGTAACTTTGACTCAAAGTGGTGGGATGCTAACTGGTCAACCGATTACGATTTCGGTAAGGATGAATGCTTCTTCTGCGGCTGTTTATTCCGGTAATATCACACATACAAGTATAGGAGCGACAACGAAAAATATTGCAGTTAGCGGAACTGCACTGGCAACTGAACCGACAGTTCAATCATCAATAACTTTTGGTACTGTTACGGATGTTTCGATTGTTGCAGATTTCGCAGGTGGGAATGGTGCAAGACGTATATTAGTTGCACGTTCAGGCAGTGGTGTGAACTGGGAACCTGTCGATGGAAATGCAATCACTGGTGTAAACAGTAATTTTGCATCTGCAACTGATCAAGGAAACGGAAACAAAGTTGTTTACGACGGAACTGGAACCACGGTTACAATGACCGGACTAACCCAAAACACGACATATCATGTTGCAGTGTACGAGTATAATGTTGGAACCGGCAACACACAAAATTATTTAATTACTTTGCCGGGAATCGGAAATCAAACTACGTTAGCTGTAGCAACTATTTCCGTTACACCCACATCATTATCTTTCGGCAATGTTTTATTTGATTCCACTTCTGTTGAAAAGACATATATAGTATCGGGAACGACACTAACTCCTTCTAGTGGAAATATAACTGCATCAGCCCCGACAGGGTATGAAGTGTCGGCGACAAGCGGTTCGGGATATGCTTCTTCAGTCCAAATTCCCTACACAAGTGGTGCATTGAGCGCAACCGCACTCTATGCAAGATTCAAACCTACCGCAATACAGAGTTATACCGGAAACATCTCTAATTCAGGTGGCGGTGCAACAATAAAGAATGTTTCGGTTTCTGGATTTGGTGTCGCACCACCAGCGCCAAATGAGTTTCAAGCTGAGGATGCTATCTTAGTTAGCTCTTATATACGAACACAATACCCAGGCTATACAGGAACTGGTTATGTCGATATGGCAGATAAAACAGGAAGTTCTGTAGAATTTGTTATTGGCCGGACGACAGCTGCAACCGATACAGTAACAATATTTTTCGCGAATGGTGGAAGCAGCCGCAGTTTGACTGTAAGTTTAAACGATGTGAACATTGCAACTCCATCTTTCCCGGGTACTGGTAGTTGGTCAAATTGGTCAACATTGAAAGTAGTTGTTGCTTTACATTCGGGTTTGAATCGTTTACGATTTACATTGAATACGAACGGTAGTGGACCAAATTTAGATAAGATTGTAGTAGGTGGGCAGCAGGCAACTGCAATGTTTAGATTAACGCTAACAAAAAGCGGAAGCGGAACAGTTTCGGCGAATCCACAATCAACATACTATGAAGCAGGAACATCAGTAACGCTCACAGCAACACCAAACTCTGGCCACGTATTTTATCGTTGGGGTGGTACGGATGAGAGTCAATCGAATCCGTTCGCGTTAATAATGAATTCACACAAAACAATAATTGGCGTGATGACACCCTCGGCAGGATTTGGATCTTTCCCTTACGAATCGAGTCCGAAAGGATTTGCTTCAGTCGGTGCTTTCGGATATCCTAACGGTACTACAGGTGGAACAGGAGCAGACCAGCGAATAGAGTATGTAACTAATTCAACAGATTTAATGAACATTATGTTCAGGCGTGTGGATCCAAATCGGACTTTAAACTTCCCGCCGCTGACAGTATATGTAATTGGAACTCTTACTGCAGAAGCAGGCGTAGCCCCGATGTTAGACGTGAAGGATCTGTATGATGTATCCATAATTGGTGTGGGTACCGATGCTACAATAACCGGTTTTGGATTTTTAATTGTACGTTCCAAAAACGTCATTGTCAGGAACATCAAATTTATGAATTCGCCGGACGATGGAATAAATATTCAAGGTGATGACGTAGAGGGGACTGGCAACCATATCTGGATTGACCATTGTACTTTTACAAATTGTTATGATGGTGCTTTGGATGTTACGCATACTGCATCGTATGTTACGCTGTCATGGAACTATTTTTATAAACACGATAAAGCCTGTCTACAAGGACACTCTGACAGTCAAACTTCAGACGTTGCGATGAAAATTACGTGGCACCATAACTATTTCGATAGCACAGGTCAGAGACATCCTCGTGTACGCTTTGGGAAATCGCATGTTTTTAATAATTATTACAGAAAGTGCAGTTTGTATGGCGTTTCTTCGAATTTAGAAGCTGATGTTGTTGTAGAGGGCTCATATTTTCTCGATGTTCCAATTCCATTTGAAACTTCACGAGATGCTAGCCCACCTGGCGATTTGGTTGCGAGAAATAACATATTAGCCGGTACAACCGGTGGAGGTTCAACGCGCGGAACTGCATTCGAACCATCAACATTTTATACTTATGCTGTTGATCTCGCCGCCGATATTCCTGCAATGCTAACTGCATACGCGGGAAGTGGCAAGTATGACTTCAGCGGGGGATATCCAACAACACCAACTACAACTTTTTCATTAGCTATAAACGCAATTCACGGCACTGTTACAAGAAATCCATCGCAGGCAGTTTACGACAGCGGTTCAACCGTTCATCTTACAGCGGTTCCAGCAACAGGTTATCATTTTGTAAACTGGTCAGGCGATTTATCTGGTTCCGATAATCCATCTTCGATTATTATGAACAGCAATAAAAATGTAACAGCAAATTTTTCTATCAATCAATATACAATTACAGCGACAGCCGGTCCGAATGGTTCGATTAATCCATCAGGCGTGTTAAACTTAAACTACGGTGACAGTCTTCGCTTCACAATAACTCCGGCAACAGGCTACCGTATTGATAGTGTTTTAGTTGACGGCGTAAATCAAGGGACAATGTCGAGTTATTTATTTTTGAATGTTGTTGCCAATCAAACAATAAATGTAAAGTTTGCAATCCAACAATTTACAATCACTTCAACTGCAGGTGCCAATGGTTCGATTAGTCCATCCGGAGTTATTAACGTCAACTATGGAGATAGCCTTCTCTTCACTATAACGCCAACAGCTGGTTATCGTATCGATAGTGTTAAAGTTAATAGTATATACCAAGGTCCATTGTCGAGTTACACTTTTAGAAATATTTCGGCAAATCATTCAATTACAGTAAATTTTGCTGTCGCTTCTTATAGCTCATCGTTTTTTGTGGATCCCGGATGGAATATGGTGTCAGTTCCGCTTACGGTTATAGATTATAGAAAATCTGAATTGTTTCCGAACTCGATATCAAGTGCCTTTATATATGCAAACGGATATTTAGTGAAAGACACATTAAAGAATTGTTCAGGATATTGGCTTAAATTTTTATCAGCGGAAGAAATTTCAATATCAGGAACTCAACGAGCTTCAGATTCGGTAGAAGTAAATACTGGTTGGAATATGATAGGCTCAATATCGCTACCGATTCGAACAAGCGACATATCACCAAGCTCAGGTATATCTATTAGAAGTCCGTTTTATGGTTATCAAAATGGATATTTTCTTACCGATTCTATCAAATCGGGGAGTGCTTATTGGGTAAAAGTATCGGGTTCCGGTAAACTCTACTTTAATTCAGGAAGTGGACTGTCCAAGGAAAATGCTATCCATCTTAATGAACTGGAAATGCTCAACAAAATTAATATTACAGATGCGGCGGGGTCTTCACAAACGTTATATTTTGGTGTTGATGCGGACGCTCCTTTTCCGATAGATTATTTCGGGTTACCACCTTCTCCACCAAAAGGTGTATTCGATGTGCGATACAGTTCACAAAGGGCTGTCGAATTACATAAATCGATAATTGAAAAACCTGAAATATTCCCAATAACGATTTCATCTGCTGTCTTTCCTATCACTATCAGCTGGGACGTTCAGAAGAGAAACAACGATGTTTATGAGTTGTCTGCAGGTGATAATGTTATTGAATTGACAGGAATTGGCAGCAAAGAATATATAGTTGAAAATATTAAATCAATTTCTTTGAAAGCACGCAACAAAGAAATTGTTCCGGCAGAATTTATACTAAGCCAAAATTATCCGAACCCATTCAATCCGTCGACACAAATAAAATTCTCTGCCGATAAAACTGCAAGAACTAAACTTGAAATCTTCAACCTTCTCGGCCAAAAAGTTTTGACTCTATTTGATGAAGTCGCAGAAGCGGGGAGGTATTATACGGTCCAGTTCGATGCAAAAAATCTTACAACTGGCGTATATTATTATAAACTACAAAATGAACAAAAATCACAAATTAAAAAACTATTACTCTTAAAATAATGATCTCAAAAATAACTTTCTTACTCATAATTATATTCACAATCTCATCAAAAGCTGCGATTTTTGTTTCACCCGCAGGCGCTGATACTAATTCCGGGACAATCGATTTACCTTTTAAAACAATTACTAAAGGGCAGTTCCAAAAATTCAAATATAAGTTTAGTGTTATAGATTTTATCGTC
>JASEGV010000095.1 GCA_030017895.1 Bacteroidota bacterium
TGTTACGCTGTTTCTATCTATCATTTTTACCCACTCACTTCCACGATGAGCCTTAGTTATTAGTTATGGGTTTATTGTTTTTGTTCCTTTGTTACTGGTTATAGTTTAATAGTTTAATTGAAAAGCACTGCCAACTAAAAACTAAAACTTTTTAACTAAAAAACTATAACTTTTAACTAATAACCAATAACTATTTTAATTTCACTGACGAACCCGTACGCAGATTTTGCGAAGGTTTCAGAACGACTTTATCGCCCGATGAAAGTCCGGATTTAATCTCAACAAATCTGCCGAAACTTTTGCCAACAGTAACCGGCGTTGCCCAAACTATATTTTCTTTAAAAACGAAAGCTATATTTTCATCTTTCAGTTTCATAATTGCATCAGCATCGACTGCAAGGATTGGCTGAACATCTATACTATCAGTTGGGGTATTCTGTAGGAAATTTACTTTTGCGCTCATCTCCGGCAGCACACGATTATCCTTTTCTAAAAATCGAATCTTTGTCAGCACGGTTGCTTTAGCCCTGTCGGCAGTCGGAACAATCTTGTTTACTACACCTCGATAACGTTTATCGGGATACGCATCGAGAGAAATCTCGCAGGGTTGATTTTCCGAAATACGTACGATATTAGATTCGGAAACATCCGCTTCAACCTCGAGCGACGTCATGTCTGCGATTGTTACAACAGCAACGCGCGAGCTTGCACCCGCTGCAAACGGAGCAACTACTTCGCCCACATCTGCATTCTTCGTTAAAATCGTTCCGTCGAACGGCGCACGGATTATTGTATTCTCTAATTGAACTTCGGCTGCATTTATTGTTGCATTTGCTGCCGATATAGTTGCGATTACACGGTCGTAGCGTGACTGTGCGGCATCGAGTTCAGATTGGGAAATCGATCCAGTTTCAAATAATTTTCTTGCCCGCACAAGCGATTGTTCAGCATCGTTTCGGTCGGCTTTTGAAACTTCTAAACTCGCTTTTGCTTGATTTAATGCTGCTTCTACATCGTCGCTTTCGATGCGTGCGATAATATCTCCTTTTTTAACGCGGTCGCCTTCCTCATAACCTAAATATACAAGCCTGCCGGTTGCTTTCGATGCGATGGATGCTTTCCGTTGTGCAACAACATAACCGCTTGCAGTTAGCAATGCGTTCGCTTGATTCGGTGAGATATAACTGACGGTTGTCAGTGCCACTACTTCAGTTGTTGTGAACAAACTTTTTAGGAAGAAGAAAGCGGGAATCATCAAAACTAATGCGCCGGCGATGTAAAAGAAAATGCCTCTGCGTTTACGCGAACCGTCTATGGTTCTGGGTTCTTCCTCTCGTTTTATCTTTAATTTCGATAGGTCAATATTTTCTTTTTCAGTCATTATTATTGGGTGTTATGTGAATGAAAATTTTGCTTTTGCAAGATAGAAAAATAATGGAAGGTTTGCAAATGAGTCATTCTTGATTTCTAATCAAGAATAATTTTAGCAGCTCATTAATATCAATTTTATAAGTAATTATTACCGATTTTGAAAATATTTTATGGTAAAAAGTAAATTTTTCCGATGTGTAGTCATCTAACACAAATTTATTCTTTGAAATATGCTCAATATTATTAAATAATCAATGAATTCAAAAAGTGGTATGAAATATGTAAAATTTACAAAAAAAATTACAAATATAAATGAAGGAGAAACATATGGAAAAAATGATAATAATAATTTTATGTCTTCTGTTGATTATTAATATTTCAACAGCCGGCGTAAAAACCTGGGTTGGTGGTCAGGGGAGTGGCGGACAGAAATCACAATGGAATCGTGACGCGAATTGGAATCCGACCGGAGTTCCAGTATCTAGTGATTCGGTAGTCATACCTCTTACCTCATTTAATCCTGTAAATATGAACTCAGCATCAGGATTTTGTGGTGCTTTAACTTTAGCAGGTGGTTCGATATATTTATCTGGAAATTTAAATATAAATTCCAATAACGGACACGGCGGGCATTTATCAATTATATCAGGGACTTTTACTGCTACCGATTATGCTGCTTCAATTCAAGGTAATCTTATTAATGACGGTACAATATCTGTCGGTTCTGGGACAATTAGTGTTAATGGCGATGTAACAATGGATGGAACTATTACTTACGCGACCGGAAGAATGAATGTTGTTGGTGCATTAATGCGTAATAATCTTTCCGGTACCGGGGTAAAATTATTATTTTCTGCTAACAATTACATTGATATTACTACTGCCGGAATCACGTCAATTACAATTCAAGCATTTGCTAACACAACTTCTCCTGATACATTAACAAATTATAATGCCTCAAAAGGTGTTAAGAGGTATTATACAATTTCGAACATTGTTGGAACTGGTGAAGCAAGACCACGCTTTGATTATTTAACAAGTGAATTGGGTAGTACTTTTATTCCAACGAATGCAAATGTGTGGCAATACAAAAATAGCGGACCGTGGGTAAATCAGGGGACGCTTATTGCTGTTGAATATTTCGCTGAACCATTGTTGCCTCTCAATGAAACAAATTTATTAGGTAACTACCTTATTGCCGACGCCGAAGTCGCGATGCCAATTCAACTTGGATCTTTCGTGGGCAGTTTTATGGACGGAAGCGGTATAAAATTGGAATGGACAACTTTAAGTGAAATCAATAACTATGGCTTTAATGTACAACGCTATAACAGAGATGCCATGATATACGAAAATATAGGATTTGTTGAGGGCAATGGCACAACACTTGAACCTAAGACATATATATTTTTTGATGAAAGTTTTAATGTTTCTGTCGAATATCGCCTCGAACAAATTGATAACGATGGTCTAATTAATTACTATGGACCGCTAAAGCTCAATCCTAACAATGTGAGAGAAGGTGAAACTGTTCTTGCTGTATTTAAATTAAATCAAAACTATCCTAATCCGTTTAATCCTGCTACGACGATCAGTTTTAGTATTTCGGATGGAGGTTATACAACATTAAAGGTATTCAACATGTTAGGACAAGAAGTAACGACATTGTTTAATGAAAATGCCGAAGAAGGTAAAATGTACATCGTAAATTTCGATGCTTCCACACTATCAAGCGGTTTGTATTTCTATAGATTACAAAATGGAAATAACGAGGAAGTTAAGAAATTCACTTTGCTGAAATAGTTTATTAATATATTTACTTGACCCTGTCCCGATTTGCCAGCGATGGTTAGTAGGGACAGGGTTTTTTATTGTACACCAATGTAGGGGACTTCTTAGAAATATTGTTTAAATCGCCGCTATTCCATATATTTTGACTGGATATTAAGTACATTTTATGTTCTAAAGATTATTTCACGTTGTTAAGATAATACAGTATTCAATATTATTTTCAATGAATATCGAATCAATGTAATCGCCCAGCGAAAATGTCAGGTATAACGCTCAGTAGAAATGTCAGGGTACATCCCGAAAATAACGGGAAAACTATTAAATTTGAGATTCCCATAAATAACAAGGAATCTCGGAATGCAAATAAACCTGACTATGAGCCAAAAAGAAATCGAAAAATTAAAAACTCTTACCCGGATTAAGTCCGGTGAATTAACAATATCGAATGCAGCAGAAAGTCTACGTTTAAGTGAACGGCACATGTACCGCATACTTAAACGTTACTCAACCGAGGGTGATGTCGGAATTGTTCACTGATCGCGTGGTAGACAATCAAATAACCGATTACCTAAAACTATGTACGACCAAGTATTAAAACTTTATAAAGAAAAATATTCAGATTTCGGCCCAACATTCTTTTCTGAAAAATTAGAGTTCGACCACGATATTATCGTTTCACGTCAGACTCTTACCAGATGGTTGCGTGTAAAGGGATTATTACTAGCAATGCGAAAGAAACGTCCGCACCGTAAGAAACGACCCCGACACGAAGCTATAGGTTCTCTTATTCAATTTGACGGTAGTCATCATGACTGGTTCGAAGGTCGAGGCCCTGCTTGTTGTTTACTCTGTGCTGTCGACGATGCTTCAGGACAAATCTTTCTACAGTTTGCTGAATCAGAAGACACCAAAAATGTTCTCTCCTTTTGGAAGAAATATATCGGTTTTTTTGGCATTCCTGCTCAAATCTACACCGACTTCCACACAATTTACTATAATGAAGCTGAACACCTTACTCAATACGAAAGGGCTCTAAAAACTTTAAATATCGAACCAATTTATGCCCATTCTCCTCAAGCTAAAGGACGAGTCGAACGAGGTAACAGAACTCATCAAGACCGTCTGATTAAATCATTAAGATTAAAAAACATCTCAACTATTCAGGATGCTAATAACTATCTTCTCGAAGAATATAATGCTCATCATAACAAACTTTTTTCTAATTCCGACTCTTTACAAAACATTCATCGCTCTTCCGATGGTATTGATCTTGACGCAATCTTCTGCTTTGAAACTAAAAGAACTGTTTATAACGACTATACCATCATGCTCAACTCTCAGTACATTCAGCTACTTAAATCGGATTCTCCTTTACCACCACCTAAATCAAAAATTATTGTGCGACTATACTTAGATAACTCTCTGCATATTCTCTGGAATAACAACGAACTCAGATATGAAATCTTCAACAATAAACCTAAACCAAAACAACGTGTGCAGATTACTCGTAAACCTTCTCCTAATCATCCTTGGAGAAAACTTAAACGGGGACTCTCAGCTAAACATTTTAAATCATCTATAAAACTTGAACTCGTAACTTAATTTTATTACCTTGTACCTGACATTTCTATTGGACATTTTAACCTGACATTTCTACTGGCCTATAACAATGAATATCGAATCCACCTGTGTTCCGTCATTTAGCCAACGGACAGAAATTTGGCAGAAAAGTATCAAGAAAGGAATAAATAAGATTATGATAAGTTTAAAAAGCCAAGTTGCACTCGTAACAGGCGGCTCGCGAGGCATTGGCGCTGCTGCTGCAATTATGTTTGCCAAAGCAGGCGCTAACGTAGCTATCACTTATTTGCACGATAAAAAATCAGCCGATTCGGTGGTTGCAAAAATTAAAAAATCAGGAAGAAAGGCAATTGCTGTTAAAGGCAATGTTGCTGTTTTTAACGATGCTCAATTAATGGTGGATATTATCGTGAAGAAACTTGGCAGGGTAGATATACTGGTGAACAATGCCGGCGTTTGGACAGAAGGCTCGGTTGAATACCTTGAAGAAGAAACTTGGAACGAAACAATTAATGTGAACCTCAAAGGTACATTCAATATGTGCAAAGCAGTTGTGCCTGTAATGAAAAAAAATAAATACGGTAGGATAATAAACATAGCCAGTACTGCGGGTCAGAGGGGAGAGGCGCATCACTCTCATTATGCGGCATCGAAAGGTGGGGTAATCGCATTCACAAAATCATTAGGCGTCGAATTAATACGCAGCGGTATCTGGGTGAATTGCGTTGCACCCGGCTGGGTTGTAACGGATATGACTGCCTCCGTATTCAAAAATACAACTTATAAAGGAGTTGTTAGTCAAACAATTCCCCGTGCGAAAATTGCAACACCTGAAGAAATTGCAGGTTCCATTATTTTTCTCGCTTCCGAATTATCCAATAATATCGTTGGCGAAATTCTAAATGTAAACGGCGGTAGTGTGCTTTGCGGATAGTTACACGATATATCTTAATCACACTAATTTTTTCTGATATTCCACTCTGTTTCATAAAAATTGAGTAAATCTACTAAAAAAGCTAAAAAATATAGATTTTAAAATACCCCAAAACAGCTTGTATTCGATAGTTTTCAAAAATAATCCTTAAAATCTTTTAAAATTGAAAGATTTTACTTGCGTAATTCTTCAAAATTTATAATATTTACATCGAATATAAGGTTAATTAATTCATTCTAAACTATTATATAAGTGAAGACAGCTAAAACACAATATCTAAGAGGAAAACAAATCATTCAAAAACCGATACAGGGTGATGTTACAATTACAACCTTAGTAGATAAATATTTTCAGGCATACAATGCTGCTCGTTTGCGTGAAGCTTGCCATTTGCTTACTCAAAAGATGTTAAAAAAAGATGTTACTATCGGAATGAGTTTAACAGGTGCCCTGACTCCTGCCGGTTTGGGGGGAACTTGCATCGTCCCTTTAATGAAAGCCGGATTTGTTGATTGGTTAGTTTCGACAGGGGCAAATTTATATCACGATGCACATTTTGCACTTGGCTTGAGTATGCACCGGGGCACACCGTTTATCGATGATCGGATTTTGAGAGAAGAGGGTGTTGTCCGGATATATGATGTTTTGTTTGATTATAACGTTTTACTTTCGACGGATGAATTTTTCAGAGAGATTTTTAAATTTCCGGAATTCGATAAAGAAATGGGAACTTCCGAATTGCACTACTTAATTGGGAAGTTTGTTTACGAACGCGAAAAATTATTAGGAATTAAAAATCACAGCATATTGGCTGCAGCATATTTGTATGGCGTTCCGGTTTATACTCCTTCGCCAGGCGATAGTTCAATCGGGATGAACATTGCAGCTATTAAGTTAGGAAAAACTAATTTCAAGTTAGATGTTTTCAAAGATGTGAACGAAACAGCAGCGATAGTATTGAATGCCAAACGAGGTGGCGGTAAGAGTGGTGTTTTTATTTTGGGTGGCGGTTCACCAAAAAACTTTATGCTTCAAACAGAACCGCAGTTGCAAGAAGTTTTAAAGATAGATGAAAAAGGACACGACTACTTTTTACAGATAACCGATGCGCGTCCCGATACAGGCGGTTTGTCGGGCGCAACACCATCGGAAGCGGTAAGCTGGGGAAAGGTCGACCCGAACCAACTTCCCGACACGGTTGTGGTTTATAACGATTCGACGATTGCACTTCCGATAATTACATCGTATGTTCTTACTAAATCAAAATCACGCCCTTTAAAAAAACTATATCATCAAAGAGAAAAATTAATAAATAAACTTTATCAGGAGTACAAAAAGAACGAAAAACGTTCCAAAAGTAAAAAGCAACACAAGAAGTAATTAATTCACTAATTCAAATAATTTAAATAATTCATACTTAACAATAACAAACCATAAGGAGGTTTTAATGAGCCGATATAATGAACTACGAGACCTGGTTGCAAGTTTCGAAAAAGATTTTGTAAAATTCTACGACAAAGGAAACAAATCTGCCGGAACACGCGTCCGAAAAGCTATGAACGAAATAAAACGGAAAGCACAAGAAATCCGTAAAGAAGTTCAAGAATTGAAGACTACCGACACACCAGGCGGCGACTCGCCGACTATGTAAGTATTACATAGGTAATGATTAAAGGGGGCTTGATATAACTCAAGCCTCCTTTTATTTTTTTATCAAACTCAATTTTACTTATGCTTATTAATTTTTTTAAAATCGGATTAATAACTTTGATGCTCTTATCTCTCACTGCTTTTCAAACATATCTGGATTATAAAAAAATCCACCACGATGCCTACGTCTTCGATGGACATAACGACGCCGTTCACCGGTTGTTAGCGGGAGAAGATTTGGGATTGGAAACTACAAAAGGACACATCGATATACCGCGTTTAAAATCGGGCGGTGTTGATGCTTCGTTTTTCTCGGTGTGGGTTCCTCCGGCTGCTAAATCGAAATCTTATTTCAATCAGGCAAACAGTCAAATCGAAGCTCTTATAGATTTTGCTAAAAAGTATCCCGCATCCATACAAGTTACACTGGCTGCCTCTGATCTTGAAAAGATACGTAAAGAAGGGAAAATAGCGCTTCTAATAAGTATGGAAGGAGCTCATCCACTCGGCGATTCAATTCGGAATCTCGATTATTTTTATTCCAAGGGAGTTCGTTCTATTATGCCTACGTGGAACAACAGTACGAGTTGGGCAACTTCTGCCGAGGATGAAACGAACACTTCCAAAAAATTGAAGTATAAGGGTTTAACTGATCTTGGTAAAAATTTTATTCAACGGATGGATGAACTTGGAATTATAATCGATGTTTCGCACGCCGGCGAGAAAACTTTTTGGGATATTATTGAAACTTCAAAAAATCCGATCATCGCTTCTCATTCATCCGTCTGGAATATTTTTCAGCACTGGCGAAATCTGAAGGACGACCAAATTAAAGCAATTGCCAACACAGGCGGGTTAGTGGCTGTAAACTTTGCCCCGTATTTTTTAGATAAAGGATTTGGTAAAAAAGTAGAAGCGATGCGCAAGCGACACGATAAAAAAATAAACTCTTTAAAAAAATCGTGGAAAGGTTCTGTTTTATCACGTGAAGAAATGATTGGCAGAATGCTAAAAGAAGAATATGCCAAGATCCTACCAACCATAAGCGATTTAGTCGATCATCTGGATTATGTTGTAAAACTTGTCGGAGTTGATTATGTAGGGCTTGGATCAGATTTCGATGGCATCGGAGTAACACCGAAAGGATTAGACGATGTATCGCATTATCCTGAGATTACGAAAGAGTTAGTAAAACGCGGATACTCGGAAAATGATATTCGAAAAATTTTAGGTGGAAATTTTTTAAGAGTAATTGAAAAGGTTTTAAAATAGGCGACCCCTTAAAAAAAAACCCTACCTGCATGATTGAGGTAGGGTTTTCGATTACATGGATGTTTCTTCCATTCGTGTTCTGTAAGCTCTGCGAACTGCTTTTATTCTTGCCATTCGTTTCTTGACAGAAGGTTTCGTAAAGAAAGTCCTTTTCTTAAATTCTTTCAGTACGCCTGATCGTTCATATTTTTTCTTAAATCTTCTAAGAGCTTTGTCGATATTCTCGTGATCTTGAATATTGATGCCGATCAATCAATTCACCTCCTCTCGATGTTGGATGTTTGTTTCTGAAATTTCATTTTCGAATACGTTTTCTAATTTATAGTTTTCTATTAATCTGCGCTCGCCGGCATTCTCAAACTTTACAATTATTGCATGGCTACCGTCGGATGTTGTTTCTTTTTTAATTACTTTTCCGAAGTCATTTAGTGCGTCGTGAAAAATTCTTTCACCAAGTGTGTAAGTAATTTCCGGATTGTAATTTTTTTGTATTTTTTCTCCGTTTACTGTGCTATCAGTCCCACTCTCGATAATCGGACTCAATAACGACAAGTGATGACATCGAGGGCAGCGGTACCAGATCTTATCTGTAACACCTGCCATTTCACCAACCATTACCATCTTTGTAGTTAGACTGCAATGAATACATTGTCGCAACGATATTTTACTTTTACCCATAACTTACCTTTAATAATTAAGTTGAAAATTAAACTATTGAAATGAGTAAATCTGAGAAATTAGGAGTGAAATTACTCGCTTCAATATAACAAATTATTCCCTATTCTCCAACCTTTTTAAAAAAAAAGAAATTCTTGTTTTTTATGCCTATAAGTAGTATATTTTGGCTGTAAAATAAAAATTTAAAGGGCCCTTAGCTCAGTTGGTTAGAGCAGCAGACTCATAATCTGCGGGTCGTAGGTTCAAGTCCTACAGGGCCCACAAAAAACAATCAGTGTGGTCGTAGGTTTTCCGTTCA
>JASEGV010000096.1 GCA_030017895.1 Bacteroidota bacterium
TATGGCAAAGATAATAAATATTTACGTCATTTCATACTTAACTTAACACTAGTTCAGAAATCAAGCTTGAAATTATCGATTTGCTTGGAAGGAATGTAGCAACGCTAGTTGATGAGAAACAGCCAGCAGGTGTGTACGGTGTTGCATTTCATTCGGTTGCTTTATCAAGCGGCGTATATTTTTATAGATTACTGGTTAACAGCCATATTATAGTGACGAGAAAGATGATACTATTGCATTAGTTCTATAACTATTTTTCTATTAAATAATATGAAAGGAAAATCATTATGTTTCGCACGTTCTTTTATCTTTGCTATGCGGTTGTGTTGCTGCCGCTAATTCTCTCTGCACAAGATGCTGTTCCGTACTGTGCAACCACCGGCCCATCTTCACCCGAAGAGCTACAATCAGTTCAACAACTTGTAAATACCACGATACAGATTGCAGTTATACTTGTTGATTTTTCTGACAGCAGGAAACCCGATGGAAGTTTGCCTACCATTGATGCCGATACTGCCTACTTTTCCGGTGACGCTATCAACACCGTTGGTTCGATGGGGTGGGTAAAAATTAATCCGATGGATCCCAATAGCCCTCTTAGAAAAAAGATTCGTAAATACACATACGAGGATTACTGGAATCAAATGTTTTCCATTGGTACGTACTATGGGGACAGCGTAAACCATCCCCATCCAGACTTCAATTCACACGGCATCAAAGTGTACGGCAGCATGAGCGACTACTATGAAGAAGTAAGTTATAATAACTTCCATGTTGTCCCCGCTCCCACTCGCTCAGGTTCACAGGATATGTACCATTCAGGTATCGTAAATAGAATTGACACGGCAAATGGGAAAAATTTTGTCCGATGGATCAAACTCCCTGACCCAAAATCGTACTATGCCTATCCTGGCTCATCACTGATTAATGATGCCATCTCTCGTATTAATGAACTCCATTCCCTACCATCCTCTGACCCCGAATATTTAGAATTTAATACAAGTGGTTTTGTAGGTAAGTATGCTATTGTGGGTGCAGGATCAAATATTGGCGGTTGGACATATTTAAATCACTATGCATACTCAGTATCCGAAAAGTATTACTATGTACCAAATGCAGATCCAAACAGTACATTTGATGGCATTATCGGACATATGCATGAGTTTGCTCATACGCTTGGTCTCCCTCACGTAATGCGTGGCTCATTTGAGCCGATGCACTGGGGTGGTCTTGCACCATTATTTAATTACTGTCCTCCCCATTTCAATCCGCTCACGAAAATCCAATTCGGTTGGTTACCTGAGGCAAACATACTTAAAGTGAAGTCAAACACATCAGTTTCACTTCGACCAAGCCATCTTCCTCCATCAGGAACACAACCAACAACCGCACTTGTAACTGTTTATGGAGAAGCGGGGAAGAATAACGATTACTCTCATAGCGAATATTTCATGGTTGAATATCGTACGAGGGTAGGGTTCAACCGATTTACAGGAGGTTCACAATTACCACCGAGTTCCCAATTCACAGGCGGGGCTTTAATTTGGCATTACTCTTCTGTGACGCCTTTTCCTTATAATTCTGGAGATGATATTAGGAAATATCTTAGTATCAAGGTGCCTGAGTATGGACCAAATTATGGAAGGGGAAGAGATCAAGCACCAACCGATTACTTCACTCTTGGTACTTCTTTTGATTCAGTTTCGCAAACTCCAAATTCAAACTCGGTCATCGGTTTGAAGACTGGTATCGCAATGAATAATTTTAATATGACTGGTGGAAATTTAAACTTCAATTTAACCTACCAGCTTGGGGCTCCGCCCAATTACAGTATTATTTATAAAATCGGAAACACCCCGACCGCACTTAGCGGAAATGTGTTTGTTCAATACGGGATTTCTGGTTTAAGAACAATAAGTCCGGGCTCAAAATTAGATTTCATAAGAGGTGTAGGAGTATCAATATCTAATCAAAAATTCCTTGCTATTGGTGGAAGTGGAAGTAATGATAGCATCTTTTTTAAAGGGGCGGGTTATGGAAATTATCGATTTACTTGGGGGGGAGAAAATATATTTCAAACACCATCATCCGTTGGGATTTTGTACAGACCATATAGCACACCTGATACGGTACGTTTTCAGAACTGCATCATCAAAGATGCTGGGGTAGGTCTGTATATGAACCTCACAAACTATTCAACCTCGAGCTGGATTAGACCTGTTGTAGAGGGGAATCGTTTCAAAAATACTAGCATCGATATTGCACTTCAGGGCAAAACAACCGATGTAAGTCCAATCCCTGATATTGCAGGATACGACAACAACACTTTTTCATCGTTCCTCCTTTTTGGGAAAACTGTTTTAAGTGGTTCTTCTCAATTTAGTGTACCGGCTAATGCAACATTGCGGTTTGAACAATCTATTGTTCCAACATTCTCGAGGCTTGAAATTCTAAGTGGAAATACTCTACTTGTGAATGGTCAGTTCCAAACGCTCGGATCACTTAATCTTAAAGGGGGCAATATTATTTTTAATCAAGGTGGAACAATTCAAACAGGTTCAATACTAAAAATAGAAAACGGAACAAATATAACAATCGGAAATGATATAAATGTCCAAAGTGGTGCGATACTAAACATTGATCGTGACAATATAATACACGTCGGTACTGGTAATACTTTAGCTGTCAACGGCAAACTCGTTGCCAAAGGAAATCAAAGCAACCGCATCATATTCACATCATCCAATCAATCACCATCACCTGGCGATTGGGGCGGCATTGTTTTCTCGGGCGGCGGACCCGATACACTTTCTTACTGCACAATTAAATATGCTAATACAGGTTTAAGATTTTTTAATACATCCCCCCCGCGACTTTAGTCGATAATTGTATTATAGATAGCTGCGGCATCGGAGGCATTTCTCTATCTGGTTCATCAAACAATTCAAAAGTTGTAACAATTCAATCAAGTATTATTTCTAATAATAGAGAAAGAGGTATTTCAATTTCAAACGCTTTAGCAGATATCAAACAAACAAATATTATCAAAAATGGAAATTTTGTTATAGGCCCTGGTATGGTAGTTTCATTCGCAAGAGTTTATTTATCAAATTCAAGAATAGAAAATAATTTGGGAACTGGAATAATAGTTACAGGACAAGGCAGTAATTTAATATTTAGTCCGGATGGAACATCACCGGGTTATAATTTTGTAACAGGTCATGGTGTTGGAGAGATAAATATACGTAATAATGGTTACGCATATATAGGTCAACGCTATCAATACATATGTCGGTGGAATTGTGATGGTGTATTAGATTTTACTGCAGTAAATTCCTCGCCTGATGCAATAGAACCAGGACCTTGCCGACCTATTTACTGTTGGGCAAATATGGCTGGTTATAATAACATCTACAACGATTACAATTACTTTCGTCGTTTGATAAATAACGAAACAGGGAATACGATTTATGCTCAGAACACATACTGGGGAAAATCATCAGGACCGAATCCAGCACAAGATTTCTATGGGAATGTTATATATATACCCTTTTTGACTTCACCAACTTTATCTTCTGCTCCAATGAATCCAGAGCAACCGATTGAAGAGCAATTAGCAGTTACATATATAAGGGCGATAGAAGAAAATTCTACGAATGCATTAGATGCATTATTTGGTTTGGAGAGTTTACGAGATTTTGGATTGAATCTCGATACATATATAAAAATGCCTTGGGAAAATTATATCAATAAGATTGAAAGAAAAGCAAATTCTGTTAAGTTAAAAAATTTAGCATCTGCTTTTAAGATACAAGAGAAACTGGGAAAGAAGGATTTTGCATCAACTATTTCGCTTTCGAATGTTTACTTACAGAATAATCCAGATGATGGAATGTGGATGTATTATCAGGTACAGAAAATATTCGCAAACATTGGAATCGGTGATTTGAACACAGCAAGAACAATTTACGACAATATCAAATCCCGAGCTTATTCGATTGATTCAATTTCTACATTGGCAATTGGTGAAATCGTAAGTATGTTGAGTACCGGTAACTTAAATTTGTCTAAGAGTTCAACTTCTGACAAATTAATAATAGAAAAAGAAAATAGTATAATGCCTCCGAGTTTTATGCTGCATCAAAACTATCCCAACCCTTTCAATCCATTAACAATTATCAATTATCATTTGCCGTTTAACAATTATACAACGCTCAAAATTTATGATGTTTTAGTCCGTGAGATAGCGACGCTTGTTGACGAATATAAAGAAGCAGGATATTATGAAGTAAATTGGGATGCGGTAAGCGTCCCGACCGGCGTATATTTATACAAACTTAATTCAGGAAATTTTGTGGATGTGAAAAAATTAATTTTACTCAAATAACATCAGGTGACTTATGGCTTCTAAAGTAACTAATGTAATTGTAACTGCTACAATAAACGGAAAGCAACACGGGTTGCGATTTATAAGTGCTAACGTGTGGCAATCGCTTTTTTCGCATTGTAAAATTACAAGCGGGTGAGAGAATTATAACGAAGCGAATAACTTTGATAAAGTAGTAACTAATGCATATATTTCATTGATAAAGGACCGAGGTACGAACATGAAAACCGTAATCAAATTAAGCATATTGGCGTTGCTGTTGACGATGCCTGCAGTTGCCCAGCCACCGGAGAGTTTCTTCCCACACCAAGTTGGTGATCGCTGGGATTACAGGTATTGGAACGGTGGCTTCTTCACCTATTTTTCACTGATAATTACTCGTGATTCGATTGCCGCAGACAGTGGTCATTACCTTTTTTACAATGATTCTAGCAACCCTGAGTATAAACTAGATACTGCAAACAATATCTTCTGGCTTCCAAACTATTTTAATAGCTTTATACAATACAAGCTATCCGCAGATTCTGGTGAAGTATGGGAGAATCCGGAACTTGGGGGTTTGCGATGGGCCTGGGTATCTAGCATTGATTCTGTCTTTGTTTTCTCACAGCCAACGGTAAAAAAGCAATACGAATATGGTCCGGTACACCCCGACTCAGGCCCGCAACCATATGCCCTAGTAAAGCGTTGGCTTGCCAGCCGCTTCGGCTTGATCTATGAGTGGCAGGAACCAGGAGTGTTCTCCACACTTGTAGGCTGTATAGTCGCCGGCGATACCTTTGGAATCTTATTATCGGTACCGCAAATACCAGAACTTCCGCGCCAATACGTTCTGAAACAGAATTATCCAAATCCATTTAATCCCAGCACAACAATTGAATTTGACTTACCGGAGGCTGCCCTTGTATCTATCAGAGTCTATGATTGCCTCGGTCAACACATTACAACGCTTACGGAAAGCAAACGCTTGGCTGGAACTCATCGAATAACATGGAACGCAAGCGGGTTGACAAGTGGGATATATTTTATAAGATTGAGTACTCCACAAGGCACTTACACAAGGAAAACAATTCTAATGCGATAATTCACAATATGTTCAACTAAATTTTATAGAGGTTACTATGAAAACTCAAATCAATTTTTCAGCTATTTTAATGCTTTCTCTATGCCTTATTACATTGTTTTTCCCAATTGTTAGTATAGCCCAGACAGACCCACATGCTGTTTGTGGGTTCACGGGAATGGGAAGTACAAAGGCAACACAGCTTGGAGGAATGTGGATGACACCACGAGATACACTTCATGTTCTCGTTGTGTTCGTGCAGTTTCCGGATGACCGATACGATACTGCGTACTCACTTTGGCCAACATTTCCCGCAGCGGGCAGATACCCGGGACCAACATATTTGAACACGTATATTGATTCCGTGGTGTCTCAGATGTCCACGAACGGAAATCTCAGTCACTATTTCCGCGATATGTCGATGGGTGCGTTGAAACTTACAGGCAAAACGCGATTCGTCGTCACTCCACAAACAAATCAGTGGTATCAGAACAACAATTGGAATCGTTGGATGATCAACAGAGAAGTTCTTCAAGTTCTAGATGCTTCCTTAGACTTTGCTGAGTTTGACAGATGGAAGCGATACGGAGTGTATGACATTCGCCGTGAACCTGATAGCTTGGTAGACATGATCTTCATGATCTATCGCCGTGTTGAAGGTGCGGCCGCCCTAGCATTCCACGGAGGCGAAGCCTCTCTGGGGTACGCGCGCAACTATCCGCCCCACAACGAACCAATTTCTTTCTACGTCGATAGTGGGCAGCGCCGCATCGGGCACGGTCACCCCGTATTCGGTCATCCTGGATCAGGAACTACTTCGGAGATTGGAGGAACCGGCGACGGCTGGTTCGGTCTGCTTCCCTATCGCGTTCAGATTCACGAGCTCGCACACCACTGGATGACAAATGGTCCCGACTATGGCCATAACGGCGGTGGATTTTGGGCGACCTTAAATCACCACCTTGCCAGATTCAACTCCGCATCCGTAAGCTGTATAAATTCTTTCGAACGTGAGCTTCTCGGTTGGCACTATCCCGATAGCATAGGAACATCAGGAGGTTTTTGGTACAATCTTACTCTTACGGATTTCATAACCACAAACAAGTCGTACAAGATCAAAGTACCAGGCAGCAATCCAAACGAATTCTTCCGTTTAGAATACCATCAGAGGATATCCCAGTTCGATGCTCCCGATATGCACGATCAAACGGCAAAAGGCCTTTACATCATTCATCAATCCAGTGTTTCGAATCCTCAGGACGATAATCGCCTTGTGCCCGCAGATGGAAGATGGAATTGGTCTGTTCAGGAGGTAGGATACGTAACATGGTATTCTGGCCCATTACCAGTATTCAAAAAAACAGGAATCGACATAGTGAACGGATACAATGATTCATGGAAGGTTCCATTCACCTGGCCGATCCCACCGTATACTCCCGATCAGGCAGAAGTCATCTTATGGCGTGATCGGATAACAAATGACCTTATTGAACTGCCCTTGGTACGAGGAGACGGCAACGACGCGTTCTGTCTCGGAAAGAACACCGTGTTTTCTCCATGGAGTAACCCGAGCTCACAGAATGCTGCTAAAAAGAAAACATGGATTGCCATAGAGATCGTGAACGAATCGAATGGAGTGGTAACGTTTGACCTGCATATTGACAGCACTAACTGTCTTCTCACATCTCCCTCCAAGCCGCAAGATTTGCACTCTCTAACAACAATGCCTAAATCTACTACACTTAAATGGACAGCTAACCAAGAACCAGATCTTATCGGTTACAAAGTACATCGCTGGACACTACTTCCCGATGGTTCTGAAATTAACTATACTTTATTAACTCCTTCAATAATTACGACTACATCATATACAGACAACAATTATGATCCTATCACAGGTCTACCTCAAAATATTGACCTATATCATCGCTACCGAATCACAGCAGTTGATAATCAAGGCAAAGAATCAGTTAAGTCGGAATATGTGGATGCTTACTTTACTCACGTTGCAAGCGGCATAATATCTTCTAATAAAACATACATAATTAATGTAAATGTATTGGACAATGTTACAGTCCAGAACGGTGTAACGCTTATAATAAATCTAGGCACTCGTGTAGTTTTTGAAAATGGAAAATCTCTCACCGTCAACGGCAAACTCATCGCCAAAGGGAATCAAAACAACCGCATCACATTCACATCAGCTAATCAATCACCATCACCCGGGGATTGGGGCGGCATTGTTTTCTCAGGCGGCGGACCCGATACGCTTACTTATTGCAATATAAAATATGCTGAAAATGGATTACGTTTTATAAACACTGCTGCAAATTGTTATATGGCGAACGATACAGTCTCTAACTCTTCAGGATATGGTGTTGCTGTATCGAGTACCGGAGCTTCCAACACAGCCCTAAGAATTTATAAAAGCGCTATTAAAAATAATAGAACAGAAGGTATACGCGTAAATAATGCACGCGTCAGTATTTCAAACTCACGAGTTGAAAACAACGGCTCCGGCAATATTAATTCCGGAATTATTGTAATTAACGCTGGCAGATTATTCATAGATAGTTCTTTTGTTACAAACAATTTAGGCAGCGGAATTGATATAAGCGGCATCGGCTCAAGAGTATCGCTCAGTCCCGATGAAATAAAACGAGGTTATAACACAGTAACCGGACACGGTTTGAGTGAAATATATGTTCGTAATTCTGCAACAGCGCTTTTGGGATATAGAGCTGCTATCAATTACTGTATTTGCGAAATGGACCCGGTCGATAAATCAGAAAGCCAATTGATAGAAGACTTAGAAATCGTGTCTAAAGGACCTGCCTGTCCGCCAGGTTGTTATCCGGCAGTTCGTTATGAAGCTCGTGCTGGATGGAATAATGTTTACAACAATTTTACTTATAGTTGCAGATTGATAAACAACGCTACAACAAACACAGTCCAAGCGCGTTATAATTATTGGGGCAGCGGATCGTCAATGTTTTGCGGTCCAGTCGATACATTATCTCAACGTGGCAGTCCCGTTAACACGCCGGCGAAGTTAGAGAACACGGATATTTATACCGAGGAACAATTTTCAAAAGAAGATAGAACAAGAATGAGAGAATGGCTATTACAATTACAGTCGGATATAGAATCGAACAAAACAAACTCGATAGATGCATTATATCAATTAGCGCTGTATGTTGGACCGGGTGGAGAGTTCTCAGATGCTCTTGAAATGCCGTGGGAGTTTTTACTAACTTCTGTTGAGAGGAATTCTAGATTGTCAAATGTTAAATCGCTTGCATCTGTTTTGCTCGTTACAGCAAAAATGGATAGAGGAGAATTTTTAAATGCAATTTATATTTCCGATCAGATATTACTAACTGAAGTTACGCAAAAGAGTCATTCTGAACGAAGTGAAGAATCTGAAACCTCAAATTCAGGCTATTTTTAGATGTTTCGCTTCGCTCAACATGACAAAAAGTCAATTCTGCGTAACTTCAGTTACTAAGGAATAGTGATGATAATATGTGGTTATTCTGCCAAACACAGAAAGTGATAGCTAATGTTGGACTTGGTAATGTAACAAATGCTATTTCATTGTTTAATGCTATGAAAAATCGTGGTGAGAAAATAGATAAAAAATCAATAGAAGTTTTGGAGGATTATCTTAAAAATGTATCATCAACAATAAACAGTAACGTGAAAATTTCGGATAATACTTTACAAACTGTTCAGAAAATTAATATTGAAGATAGTAATATCGAACGTCCTAAAACTTATAGTTTAGAACAGTGTTATCCCAATCCGTTTAATCCTGTTACACAAATAAAATTTTCAATTCCTGAAGCTGGTTTTGTAACTCTGAAAGTTTATGATGTTTTAGGTCGAGAAATATCAGAACTGGCAAGCGGTTGGAAGGAAGCAGGGCATTATGAAGTTGAATGGGATGCCTCTCGTTTTTCAAGCGGAGTATACTTTTATAAGTGTAATGCTTCAAGGGAAAAGTTACAATTAATATAAAATAATAGTTGGTTAATAA
>JASEGV010000097.1 GCA_030017895.1 Bacteroidota bacterium
TAAATATACAAAAAAAAGTATTCAATAAGTCAATTTTTGGAACCGCCCTTAATAATCTTTTAAGTTTTTGATTTCCGCTTCCTCAGTTTCATAATAACTTCACTTCCGGTTGCACTACGATTAAATTGTACGCTGTCCATAAATTGTTGTATTATAAATATACCTCTCCCGTTCTCACGCAGTAAATTTTTTTCGTCTAAAGGGTTAGGAATATTTTTGAAATTTATTCCTCTGCCTTCGTCGCAAACATGTATCTCAATGGTTGTGGTAGATGCAGCTGCTGTAATTTCAACTAATTTCTTCGGGTCTCTCAAATTGCCGTGAGTAATACTGTTGTTCACTGCTTCGGTTGTTGCAACAAGCAAATTATGAAATTGAATTTCTTCAAATTGTATATATCGGTTCACTTTTTTTAGAAATGGTTCAACTTTAGATATTTCTTTCGGAGTGCTTTTCAAAACTAATTTAAAAATTTTTGTCTGAACTTTTGCCATTTTATAAAAGTGTTTTTATGTTCATTGTTAAGTTTGTAGTATATCGGGGTTGCGTGTTTGTATATTCGATTCGCTCGCGCCAACCCTTTACAATTAATTCAATCTTCGGTTTAAAGAAAAATGTTATAAGTGCAACCGGTCCGATACTTCGCAGATGAGTTTCTATCTGTCTTGTTTTACCGTCGTAACCGAAACGTGTTTGACTAAAGTAACGAATGCCTGTTGAAAAAAGCAAATCTGCCGTGGCTTTGTAAAATGTTTGCAGTATGTAAGTCTGATCCTCAAAATAATTTAGCGGTCGCCCTTTAAATGCTTTCCAGTTCAATATACCCCGTTCATACAAACTGATGTAACTGAACCAATCGAAACCAACTCGTGGAGTTATCGAAATTCTTGTTGAATCAATGAATGAAAACTGCCTGAATGAGAAGCTTTTTACCGGGACTTGTAAGTCCTCGAAATCGTAAACTGTGTAATTCGCTAAAACTTCGAATCTATTTGTTGTAGAAAAAGATTTCGACGGAATGTATTGGATGCGGGGGGAGAGGCGTAAAATTCTGTTCCAATTATTGTTGGCGCTTCGTGAACCTAACAAATAAACGACGTGAGATAAATTAGCATCGACAGCTATTTGGGCAAACAGATAGCGGTTAATGTTATGATACGTTGTGAGATTATAAGCCATCCATAATTCATCGCGGTCGTCGTCGTTGAGTTTGCTCGGCGTGTCGTAACGTAGTATGCTGCTTGATCCTGTGAATGAAATTCTATCGGAGTTGGATAATTTAATTCCTACGTTTGCAGTGAGCGTTGAGCGCCGTGAATAATTATTTTTTTTATCCTCGTCACGCTTGCGTAAATCGAAAGCCGTTTGAGAAATTCGGTCATCCCCTTTAATCGAATGGGTAACATCCCGTTCTCCATAAAATATTTGAACCAAGCCGTTCAATGAGTTAGTGGGTTGAAAAGCAAGCTGAGCAGCTCCCTCGATTCTAAAATCATCGATTGTGTTATCGAAATAGCGTCCGGCTACCGGTTTATATTTTATAGATTTTTGAATGTTTCGCACTTGAACCAAACCGTTTGCTGAGAATAAAAACTGGTTGCTGATACTGTAATCGAGAGTATCCTGCACTAAATAAAAATATTCAATCCGTTTTTCAATATTGTTATTCGTATTAAATTTCAATTGGACTGAAGTATCGGCAGCGAAGTAAAAATCGCGTTGATAATTTTTGTAAGTGATGTTTAAAACGTTACGTGTTTTTTCAAAAAATATTTTATAGAACCGCAGCGTCAGGTTTTGTGTCTCTAAATATCGCGGGTCTAACCGGTCAACCTGATACACTCCGTTAAAAAAAGTATTGAACCCACCCAATTGCAGATCAACCGTTTTTGCACTCAATAGATATGAAACGCCTGCATCCTGCTCAGTAATTTGCCGATCGATTCGGAATCCAACCATCGGCTCGAAGAGGAATTTCGAAAAAGGTGCATATTCAAAACCGCCGTGTACCGAATGCGAGGCAACGCTGCTGATGCCGATTCCCTGATTATCGGAAATCACTAATGATGAAATTTTTAAAGATGTTTTAAGAGGAGACGAAATATTGTACTTTGTTGAAAAATCGACCGACTGTTCATCGCGGATGGTGTTTTTGTGTGTTCTGATAAGAGAAGATTTGAAGCGTTCATCAAAGTGAAAATCAAAACCCGCAAAACTTGATTTGTAAAAAATATTTGCATCCCACCGGTGTGTGTTGATATTTTTATCGTAACCCATCGACAAATTGTTATTAGTTGATTTAGAAGTATCTGTTTGTCCGTTAGAGTTCCACATTAAAAAGCCAGTGGCAATAATAAATGTAAAAACCCGATAACTCATTAAACTGTTCCGCGTGTAGTTCCACCATCGACGTTTATCGAAATTCCTGAAATAAAATTAGACGCCTCCGATGCTAAAAAAACTACTGCGGATGCAATCTCTTCAGCACGGACGAGTCTTCCGAATGGATTAGCAGATTTTAGCATTTGCCGCATCTCATCGGGAGTTAAGTTTTGTAAGGAAGCTAATGTACCGATTGTATTTTCAGTGAGGGGAGTTTCGGTCGTTCCCGGGTTAACCGCATTCACGGTGATATTATCTTTAGCCAATTCTAACGCCAATGATTTTGTAAAATTAAGAAGCGCTCCGTTAGTGATACCGGGAAGCATAAGAGTTGACTTCGGCTCTTTACCCGCTGTACCGACTACGTTAATAATTCTTCCGCCCCCTTGCTGTCGCATATATGGTATTACTTCGCGTGCAAAACGGATATAACCTAATAATTTTAAATGGATGTGGGCTTCAAAAATTTCATCGGAAATTTCAAAAATCCCTCCGATGTGAGCGCCGCCGGCATTGTTTACTAAAATATCGACACGCTTGTATTTTGAGATTGCCTTGGTAACAACCCGCTTGATGTCGTTGGTTCTTGTTAGATTCGCTTTAACAAAAGTAACTTCAGTATGGAAGCGGTCTTTAATTTCAGTTTCTGTTTGCTGCAATTGTTCTTCGGTTCGGGCGCATAAAATAAGCCGCACTCCTTCGTTCGCGAGTGCGATTGCAATAGCCTTACCGATTCCTTGTGTCGCACCTGTAACGATTGCAGTTTTTCCGTTCAAACCTGTATTCATAAATTTTATTGAAGATTAAATATTTCACCTAATTTAGGGATTACCGATTTATATCCTTTTGCGGCTATCTGTTGTTTTAAAATTTCGGAGCGTTCAAGTTCACCATGAACAAGAAATATTTTTTCCATAATCGTTGAATCGAATTGGGAGATGTAACTCACTAATTCGTTCCCGTCGGCATGAGCGCTGAATGATTCGAGAACGACAACTTCGGCGCGTAGTTTATAAAATTGTTCAAATATTCTGACCTCCGGATTTTTATCAACAATTTTTCTACCCAAAGTATGTTCGGCAGTGTAGCCGACAATAAGAATTGTGTTGCGTGAATCCTCGATATTGTTAGCTAAATGATGGAGTATTCTACCTGCCTCGCACATACCTGAAGCAGATATTATAACGTAAGTTCCTTCTTTCTCATTTAAAGCTTTCGAGTCATCGGTAGATTGTATATAACGGATTTGATTGAAGCCAAATGGGTCGTGATGTTTGAGGATGTGTGCGGCGGTTTCCATATCAAAACATTCGGGATGCAAACGATATATTTCAGTTACGTTTGTTGCTAACGGGCTATCGACGAATACCGGGATTTTCGGAAGTCTGCCTGCTTCAGATAAACGAAAAAGCGAGTAAACCACATCCTGAGTTCTTCCAACGCTGAAAGCCGGTATAATAATTTTACCGCCACGCTGTAGTGTCCGCTTGATAACAGCTTCAAGTTGATTATCCATTTCAGTCGGGGGATGATGAGCGACTCCGCCATAAGTGCTCTCGCTGATCAAGTAGTTCGTGTCGCCCATGAATTCAGGGTCTCTGATGATTGGCAAATTCCATCTTCCAATGTCGCCGCTGAAACCTAACGTTATAGTTTTGCCGTTTTCCGAAATTGATAGACGAACTCCCGCCGACCCTAAAATGTGTCCGGCATCGAAAAATTTAGCTTTTACTCCTTCACAAACCTGGAATTCGCGATGGTACGAAAAACCCTGAAAACATCCGAGTGCCTCCAAAACATCCTGAGGAGTATAAAGGGGCTCAACTTGCGGTTCACCGTTTTTTCTTGCTTTTTTATTTAAATACTCAGCATCCTTTTCTTGTATAAACGAGCTATCCATCAGCATAGCGCTGCACAAATCGCGTGTTGCCGACGTCGAGTAAATTGTTCCGTTAAAACCGTTTCTTACAAGGGTTGGAAGATTACCGCTGTGGTCGATATGTGCGTGCGATAAAATTACAGCATCAATTGTTTGCGGGTCAAAAGGGAAGTTGCGGTTGCGTTCGTTCGCCTCGCTCCGTTTACCTTGATATAATCCGCAGTCGAGAAGTATTTTCTTTCCGTTAATATGTAAAAGATGCATGGAACCTGTTACAGTTTGTGCTGCACCAAAAAATTCAATTTTCATAAATCTTGATTTTTCTAAAGGCAATCCTTATATTGATTCAGAAACTAAAATCTCAATTAATTATTTTTTATTTATGGATGAAGATAAAAATTTTTTCAACGTATTAAAGTGGATTGGAATAGCAGCTCTCGTTGCCATACCTATTTATTTCATTTCTAAACACGTATTAGAAGAAGAACAGCAAGTCGAAGACTTTGACGACGAAAACATTTTCGCCGAAGAACTTCAGTAAAATTTTAAAAATTGATGTTTCCTTTCGAAGTTTTATGATCTTCCCAATGTGAAGACGTATGCAGAGGACAAGGAACGGGAAGATATTTTTTATTAAATATTTCTTCATAGGTTGAGGGACAAAACTCCGTAGCTAATCCTTTCGAATCCGAACAGATCAATTCTCGAACAATACCTTCGGGTTGCTGAAAGAATTCGATTGGTAAGCCAATCGATTTATCTTCATAAACAGAGCCCATAAAACGTCCCCAAATTGGAGCTGCTGCCCTTCCGCCTTGACCGTCGGCACCTGTGAAGTGAACGCTTTTATTATCAAATCCCACCCAAACACCTGCTGTAAGCTGGGGTGTAAAACCGATAAACCAAGCATCGGCATATTCCTGCGTAGTTCCGGTTTTTCCGGCTGCGGGTAAATTGAAATAATTCCGAACGCGCGTTCCTGTTCCGCTGTTCACGGCATCTTCTAACATACTGGTAATTATGTATGCAGTTTCTTTGCTTAAAACTTCGCGTCGCTCCGATTGATTCTCTTCAATAATATTTCCATCTTTATCTTCGATTCTGATTATTGAGAAGGGTTGAACATAAACACCATCGTTAGGATAAACACTGAAAGCGGCAGTCAGTTCGAGCGGCGAAACTTCACCCGTCCCCATCGAAAGCGATTCATAAGGAGGCAACTTCGATTTTATTCCCATCCTGTTTGCGTATTCGATAACTTGCTGAACAGGAGCGATTTCCATAATTGCCCGGACTGCAAGCAAGTTAATTGAAAATTTTAATCCTTCTCTGATTGTATTTTTTCCGCCGAAAGTTCCATCAAAATTTTGTGGAGTCCACCTGTTTCCACCAACCATCACTAAAGTTACAGGTTGATTTAGAATTTCAAATGAGGGGGGATAACCATTGTCGATTGCGACTGTATAGACGAAAGGTTTAAACGTTGAACCGGGTTGCCGCTGTATCTGCGTAATGTGGTTGAGTCCGTATTTGAAACTACGGAAATTCGATCCACCCACCATAGCAACTATTCCACCCGAGCGATGGTCGATTGAAACGAAACCGACTTCAATTTGTGTGGAAGATTTTTTTACTGAATCAATAAACGCAGAATTGTAGCGTAAGCTTTTTGCGATGCTGTCTTTTGCGGATTGTGTTTTTGCTTTTCGATATACATCCGAAGTTCGTATAGTTTGCGAAATTGCAGTTTCAAGCACGTCTTTGTTGCGGCTCCAATTCCATGCTTTTATAAAATTCGGCTGATAATCTTTAAGATGTTCCTCTACCGCACGGTTGGCGTATCGCTGCATCCGGCTATCGAGTGTGGTATAAACATTTAAGCCGTCACGATAAATATCGAATCCGTAAGTTTCCGATTTTTGCGTTAATTGTTGGCGAATGTATTCAACAAAATGAGGGGCTATTCCGGTTATCCCTTCGTTAGTTGCAGAACGGATTTGCAATTCATCAGCTTTTGCTTTTTCTGCTTCAATTTCGGTGAGATAATTATATTTCAACATCTGATCAATCACGGTATTACGCCGGTTGATAGCACGTTCGGGATAATTGACAGGGTCGTATCTGCCAGGACCTTTCAATAAACCGACGAGCAAGGCTGCTTCGCTGATCGTCAAATCAGCAGGAATCTTGCCGAAGTAAATTTGCGAGCCAGCCGAAATACCATAAGCGCTTCTACCGTAGTAAGTGATGTTCAAATACATTTCAAGGATTTCATCTTTAGTGTAGTTCGATTCTATTTGAAATGCAGTAATGAACTCTCGGAATTTACGTGTAATTTTATCGTGGAATTTTTTTCGTTCTACTTTTAAGTCGTATAAATTCCGTGAAAGCTGTTGTGTAATAGTGCTTGCACCTTCCCGCATCTGAAAAGTTATGATGTTTTTTATCATCGCTCTAACAAAGCGTAAAACATCAACACCCCAATGCTTTCTGAAATTTTTATCTTCAGTTGCAATTAAGGCATCTATTAAATGGGGAGGAAGTTCTTTTAAATTTGCACGCGTTCTATTTTTTATGAAAAATTGGTCGAGAACTTCACCATCGATCGAATAAACTTTGGTAGCAAGCTCGGCTTTTGGATTCTCGAGGTCTTCCAGTGAAGGTAAACCCGAAATGATGTATGGAATATAGAAAGCTAAAAATATCAGAAATATAATGATTGCAATTATTATTTTCTTGCTATGTTTCTTCCGAAAAGTTTTTTTTGCATGCATAAAATTTATTTAATTGATGACCATTCATTAAGTGCTATTACGCCGTCAGCCATTTCTGCATAAGAAAAATGCGAAATCCAATCGCCTAAGTTAACATACAAACCATTCCCGATTTTCTGGAAACTCGGTTCGTGCCGGTGCCCCATAATAACGATATCGTAACCTTCCTGAATTTTTCTTTCGGCCGCTATTTTCATTCCGTCCTCTTCACCGAAGTGTTTATTCGAGGAATGTTTGCGGCTCGTACGCGAAATTTTTTTTGCCAAAGTAACTCCTAAATCGGGATGGAGCATTCTGTAAAGTTTAATGTTAGTCGGGCTTCTCAGTATCTTTTTTAAAATATTATAACCGTGGTCGTTCGATGTAAAACCGTCGCCGTGGTGCATAAATATTTTTTTTCCATCGAGAACAATATCGAATGCATCGAAGTGAACGCTTATTCCCAAGTCGTCCGTAAAAAAATTGTCCATCCAGTAATCGTGGTTGCCTGCAAGGTAATGAACTTTTATGTTGTTTCTAACCAAATCGTCGAGTTTTGAAATCGTGCGATGGAATCCTCGTGGTATCACAGTTTTGTATTCAAACCACGCATCAAACAAGTCGCCTAAAATAAAAAGCGAATCGGCATCTCTTTTAATATGATCAAAAAACGAAATCAGAAGAGTTTCTTTTTTTGCTTCTGTTTCTTTATTCCCCAATCCTAAGTGAGCGTCGGAAATGAAATATGCTTTTGGCATTTTATTTTTCTACAACAATATTAAGTTGTATTTTTTGTTCAAACCGGCTGCACCATCCTTCTTCATCCGAACAATAAAAATAAATAAGTGTTCCTTTAAGTTTATGTTTTCCGGGTTTTAGTTTTTTATTCAAGGTAAAACTTTGCTTTACTGGTTTTTTCAAATTTAAATATTCGATTCCTTTGGCTTTTGGAACATCAAGTTTACCTAAAATAGCAAATTTTTTATCTATTTCTACCTCAAGAGGAGGGTCTAAATTGATGTGAATGCCTTCTTGCGGGGCGAATGTAAATATAAGTTCAGCATTACCGCCTGCTTTTATCGTTGCCGGTTTCACGGAAGTATATACCTGAACATATTCGTTTTCGTCATCACTGAACAAATACATCGGCACCAATAATAGTATGAAAATTGATATTAGTTTCTGCACTTTAACCTTCGTTTTTAAATAATACTACTCATTTTTACGAAAATTTAAGGGAAAAAGCAAATGAAAGAGAGTGTATCGAGAGGTGTAGTGTTTTTTATTGTATGATGGAAGAACGATTTTTTAATACATTAGAATTTACACGCTCAATATCTTTTGGTATGTTGACATCAAAACCGGCAAAAAATAAACTTTTTTTAAACGGGGCATAACGTGCAGGCATTACGCCGTTTGTTTTGGCGCTATCAAATGGCCAATTATCTGGCGACAAAACAAATGGAGCGAACACAATAACTTCATCTACAAAATGAGTGAGCATCGTAATGCCTGCTGTTATATGCCGTTGTGCCGAATGTTAATGTTTCAACACTTTGATCAATGGTTCGAGTGGCTCAATGATGGCCTTCATGAACTTTTCAAGCTGTTTCATCGCATCACCAGATGATTGACTTTGTTTATGTTCGGAGTCGAATACTTTATCTGTCGGTGAAGTGAAAACCTTGGTTATGGCATCGATGACAAACGCAGTAAATTTCTCTCGCTCTCCGGGCTGCTGTGCGTTGACCAATTCTTCAACAAGCTCTTTGTATGGCACGAGTGAGATTGAGATGTTGGATTTGAAAGCGTATTCTTCTTCGAGCTTCCTTTCCCTACCATATTGAACCGTACAGAAGACGATGGCATAAATGAGAGGCAACGTCATTGAAAGTTTTCCGAAGAAAGCAACGTCAAAGTTAGTTGTTGTCGTAATTACAAGAATTGAAACACCCCATGATGCGGCAACCAATCCTACAAGAGCCCAGACCCAAAATTTCTTAGAGCCAGCGAGCTCATGTTGCCTCGTTTGAAAGGAATGAAACAGTGAGAAGCCGGTTGCTTTTTGGATCTTATCTTTGATTTGATCTTCAAGTTGCCCTAATCTGACAATGAGTTCATCAGTAGCTTCTTTATTGGTTTTGACTGCGCTTTGTGCATCGTCTGTCGTGTTTGTAATTTTTGTTCGGTATTGGTCTATTTGGGAATAGAACTCCTTTATTTTTGGTTCCAGTGCCAAAACATCTGCGTTGCTTGCCTTTGTGCTTGAAAGCAGTTGAGTTGTGGTTGTCTCGTTCTGTTGTATGGTTGCAAGCAGAGCAGCTGCGTTCTGAATTGCCTGAGTTGTGTTTGATCGCGTGACACTCGCGAACGAATGGCTGCCTGTTAGCCGAAGTGCCACGCGATCAAACACAACAAAGTAGTGTTGTGTTAGCCATGAATTGACGGATATAATCTTTTAAGTTTCACCCTTG